>JAUVSF010000247.1 GCA_030597245.1 Acidobacteriota bacterium | reverse complement strand
GTACCTCCGGATGCTCAACTGTTGAACGAGGTCTCTGTTCGACCATACTCAACAGCGTGTAAAGCGCAATGGCTATGAACCAAGCCGGTAGAGCTTTGAAATAGATTTCCAGGGGCATTTGAAACACAATCGCGACCGAACCCACCCAAGCCACGAAAGCCGGCCACCGGAACAGGCCTCCATTGGTCTCAGCGTAGTTACAATGCAGCCCAAGACGTGGAAAAATCCAGAAGTCGGTGAAAATCACAGCGCCCATCGGCATGAGGATCAGGCCGTAGAGTGCCACGAAGTCCAGCAACTGCATCACCAATGCGGGAAAACACGCAGCGATGGTGGTCGCCACTCCAGTAACCAGCGTTACCTTCCAACGCTTCCAATTGGGAGTCGCAACCTGAAAAGCAAGGCCGGCGCGATACAGCGTTGGGTTGGCGGTTGTCCATCCGGCAACGATCACACATACAGCTCCAGCTACACCCGCTCCCATGTACGCAATTGGGCCGGGTGCCACGGCTCCGGCTGCGGCGGCACAAAGGATGCCGGATGCAATCCAAGCCACGAAGTGCCCCAGATACATCCCAGGGGCGGAGGCCAGTCCATAAGACCACTTCTTCGCGTATCGGAGTATGGTCAAATCCGACATCCCGATATGCATTGCCAGGTTGCAGAACCAGGCAAAAAACGTGACATGCCAGAACGTGAACTTCGATTGTCCTTCCACCACCACTCCGGTCCAGATTTTCTCGTTGGCTACCTCCCAGAACTGACCAAAGGAAGTGCAACCCAACTCGGGCAGAACTGCGACTGCAGCCGCCACAAAAACCAGAAACATCCACGGGACACAGATCTGCGAGAATCGGGATATCTTCTCGAAACCGAGGATTGCCAAGCTCGTAACGACGGCGCCCACGAGAAAAACAATAACCACCCAGGTAACACTAGTGGGATATCGGTCCGTGAGTTCGGGCATCGGCATGTTGAAAGGCAGGCCCACTGCTGTCGCCGCAACCGATATCATTGCCCCCGCCAGAAAACAGAACATCAGGGCGTTCACGATCGAATACAAGTAAGTCAGATACGGCCCACAAACCTTCCGCAGTTGCCAGTAAAGAGTCAACCTGGTTCTCACGGCTATCGGTGCGCAAACAAAGGTCCAACTGAGCACCGCCAGAAGATTTCCGACCAGTAAACCGAGAAAGAGATCGCCGGCAGCCACTCCGTGAACCACGAAAAGTGGACCGATTACGAACTCGGTACCTGCAACATGCTCCCCCGCATACATCCCAAGAAAGCTCGCAAAGCCATGCAACTTCTTTTCTGCCACCGGTTCACGGTCAAACTCATACATTGCATCCAACCGCTCGACCAGCCGCGATTTCCCTCCAGTACTCATGAATGGAACCTCCGGTCAGCTCCAGGTCGGCCGGCTATTCGTCGATCTGCTCGTTTCATCCGCTATTGTTCTTCTGATCCCTTCTCCGATACCATCTCAAAGGTTGCATATTCACTGCGGCATGGTATCAACGATGACCGAAAGACTTTACTACACGGACGCATATTCGCAAGAGTTTTCCTCTACTGTTGCCGAGCGGCTCCTCTGGAAAGGGAACCCTGCGGTCAGGCTGGAAAGCACCTGTTTCTACCCTGAATCTGGAGGCCAACCGGCAGACCGAGGCCACTTGAATGGAACGGCTGTCGTTGCTGTTGTTGAACGGGGCGATGACATCATTCATGTCCTTGAGGATGACCGATTCAGCGAACACGATCAGGTGGAAGGCCAAATAGACTGGAATCGTCGCTTCGACCATATGCAACAGCATACAGGTCAACACATCCTCTCCCAGGCTTTTCTCCGGGAACTCAACGCCAACACAGAATCGTTTCACCTGAGCGGCACTTCCTCAACCATCGACCTTTCCTTTGAAAGCCTGACCAGGGAGGAGTTGTACCGAGCTGAAGATTCTGCAAACCAGATAGTCTTTCAAGATCGGAAAGTCCGCATTCATTTTGTCGATCCGAGCGATCAACAGGATCTGCCACTGAGAAGCACATCTGAGAGGAGTGGAAGGATTCGTGTTATAGAAATCGAGGATTTCGACTTCTCTTCATGCGGGGGGACACACTGCAACAGAACAGGAGAGGTTGGCCCTATCAAGATCCTCCGCTGGGAAAGAGTAAGAAAGAAGGTGCGCGTTGAGTTTGTTTGCGGCTGGAGAGCATTTAGAGATTACCGCTGGAAAAACCGCGCAGTGTATCGTCTCTCACGCATGTACTCGGCCTCAGGTAGTGACGTCGTGAGTGCTGTAGAAAAACAAATCGAGCGGGAACGAGAACTCCGGCAACAAGTTAAGGTGCTTGAAAACAGACTCCTCAAACTCGAAGCCTCTCAGCTGATGGACAACTGTCTAACTCAGGGTTCCACCAGGATCGTTGTAAAGATCTGGCAGGAACGCGACATAAAGGGCCTGAACAGAGCCGCTACACTGATCCTGGAGTCTGGTGAGGACTGGATCATCTTGCTCGGAACACGCAGCCCGAAACCGGCACTGCTTTTTGCGCGGTCTCAGGGCCTCGAAAAACATGACATGCGGGATTGGGTTTCCCAGACCGCTCACCTGATTAACGGAAGAGGAGGAGGCACCCCAGACCGTGCCCAGGCCGGTGGAAAGCAGAGTGAAGGGCTTGACGATGCCATAGCGGAGGCATTGAAGCTGGCGCAGGTGTGACTCCCATTTCACCGCCGGCTGTTGCGGTGGCTCCAGTAGACACCCTACCCTGACAACGCTCGAAACTGGATGGGACGCCTCTCACACCTTTGTGAGGAGGGCCGAAGGGTCAGGCCTGGGAAGAAAATCGGACAATAGCTCCCTCTTTTCAGAGAGCCGACCCTGAAACCGCACTCCAACCTTCAGAGAAGCGAAACTAGACTTTGACGGCTTGACATAGACCACACGGCCATTAAGAGTCACATTCTCCTTGCCCGGTCGTAAGGTTATCTGAATGGCAGCGCCTCTCCGAGGGATATTCGTTAACTCGACAACAGCAGCGCCACCGAGAGACAAATCTTCAACTACCCCTTTGAATGCCTCGGACCCTCCCTCACATTGACAGGGCATCCAGCACGGCCATCTCGCAAAGCGGCGTCTATCGTCCACAAACCCCCCAAAACCGGAAGCTCTCAGAGCCCGTTCATTCACTGACCCAGCTATTCAAACTCAACTCCTCTAACTGAGCTCAAAGCCGTCAGTCCCCAGGGATCAATCCCCCATCGACACAGCAGCGAACAGGGTCCCGGCTTCCACTAAAAGCTAAGTGCGCTTCCATGCGGAATCAGAATCTCCTCAGTATAGGTCGGAATTGCGAATAGGGTCAACTAGGGAATTGCAAAATTACAAAATTAATTAAATGGTAGACCTTTTACCCTCTGAAACGGTGCCGTCTGATCACACAGGATTCACCTCATGGTTCGTCTCAGTCGGCCCAAGGCTTGAAACAATCGAGAAAGCGCCCTGTGCGCACTAGGACAACTCCACACGCCGCCCTTCAACAGCAGAGCAATAGGCCGAATAGACTGTTCTTACCACCTCAAGACCAAGCTGCCCATCAGCTTTGGCCGGCTGCCCCTCATTCACCGCCTCCACAAACGCCTGACACATGGCCAGGTGACCGGACGTCCAGTCTTCATCCGGCATGGGAGTACTCCAACCAGCCTTTGTCTCGGCCTTTTCCATGATATAAGCGTCACCGAATACAGCCGCGTCTGGAGAGAAAGCTTGAAGCATATTGTTAGGGCTGAGATTGCATTTAAACTGGGCGTTTGACATGAAGATTTCCAGACGGCTTTCCATTCCTCCAAGAACAGCGTCAGAGGCCCATACGATCCCTCGTGAACCGTCCTGAAAAGTGACTATTGCAGAAGCCCAGTTCTCGACATCCTGCCAACCCCTGGCCACCCACTCTTCTTTTTCCGCCACCAGCGATGGAATCTTACTCAGGTCCCCGACCTCTGCCGAGACAGAGGCCGGTCTAATTGGAACACCATCACGGTTCATCCCTTCCTGATGCTTCAGATAAATCATGGCTCCAATCGGATGGGCACCCAACCTGATCAGCGCCCCACCACCCGTGTACCGCCAAATCTTCGAGAATGGCGAATGCGACCCGCTATGGCATTCTCCACCTCGCATTTCAAGGATCGTGCCCTTCGACGCCAGCATCAAGTCTGTCGCCTTGACCAGTGATGGTGAATAGATCCAGTTTTCGCCGTACATCAAGAGACCACCCGCTTGATCCGCCGCCTCGACCATAGCTTCAGCATCGCCAACGGCCACACGAAGCATTTCTCTTCGGTCGCGGGCTGAGATGTCCTGGTCAGACGCATCAGCCGGGAGGTCCTGTCCAACGTAAGAAGTCAGCGGCTTCGTACAGACTATGTGTTTACCTGCCGATGCCGCCGCTTCAGTCATCGGACGGTGCAGATGATTGGGAACGCAGAGGTCAACCAAGTCGATCTCGGGAAGTTCAAGAAGTTCCCTGTAATCGGTCAGCCACTTCGGAATGGAGTACCGTCGAGCGTACGCCTCTGCCCTCTCCTCAATAGTATCGACCACCGCTACTACTTTGCCTGGCACTCCCGCCACCCTGGCGTAACACCGAGCTCGCGTCTCAGCCAGGAAGCCCGCACCAACTATGCCAATTCCAATCTTACGGTTGTTCTTCATTTACCCTCCTCGGGTTCGCTGATGCTGGTGCCGGCATCAGCCTTGGAAACCAGTTTGGCAGTAAGGGACGCCTCACGTCCGGCACCATAGCAGCCATAATATGCCTCTGGGTCCTTTCCGCAGCGCAAAACCTCAGCCCAGCCCAACATGTCGGCTTGCCTGCTCTCATACTCAAGAATACAATCCCTTTGACAAAACACAAGTGGATTGAGAAGAGAAACCGCGGGTCGGGAGGGATCTTGGTGGTTTCTCATTTCTGTAGCCAAGGGAGCCTAAAGTGGAGGTTAATATTGCAGTCGTGCCGGTAGCCGGCCTGGGAACACGTTTGCTGCCGGCAACGAAATCACAGCCCAAGGAAATGCTTCCGGTAGCAAAGCGGCCGGTCGTTCAATACGTTGTGGAGGAACTGGAAGCCAACGGGATCAAACAGATTCTGTTGGTGACGGGAAGAAACAAGACCTCGATCGAAAATCATTTTGATTTTGACCATGAACTAACTCGCCACCTTCGCGAAGGGGGCAAGGAGGACCTGCTGCCTCAGCTGGAATACGAACGAATGCGTTTACAGTTCTTCTTCACACGGCAGCGCAAGCAGAAGGGTTTAGGAGATGCCATCCTCTGTGCCCAGCATTTCACCCAGGATCATCCGTTTGTAGTCGCTCTGGGCGACAGCATCCTGGGCATCAATGGATCCTCACAGACGGTGCGTCGAATGGTGGAGGTTTTTCACGATCAGCGACCGGCCTGTGTCATCGCTGTGGAAGAAGTACCCGCCAAGAGCGTTTCATCCTATGGTATCGTCCAGCCAAAAGGACAGGAATCAGTGTTCGAGATCCTTGATCTAATTGAAAAACCATCTATTGAACAGGCTCCAAGTAATCTGGCCATAGCAGCACGATATGTGTTCGCACCGGGAATCTACCAGGCTATCAACAACACCAGGCCTGGACGGCAAGGTGAAATCCAGCTGACAGATGCCGTCCGGGTACTTCTCCAGGAGGGCGAGAAGGTCATCGGGTTTCGGCTGCCTCCCGAGGAAAAACGGTACGACATCGGGAATTTTGAAAGCTACTTCAAAGCCTTCATCGAGTTCGCAATCCACGATTCCGAACTTGGAGACAGTATCAAGGACTACCTTAAGGAACTTTGCGGTGAGAATCATTGAAACGAAGGCCTCTGCTCGGATTGGTCTCTTGGGGAACCCTTCGGACGGGTACTTTGGGAAGACAATTTCGATAGCCATTAAAGACTTTCGAGCAAGTGTCGTACTCTATGAATGGCCCGAATTGGAGATTGTACTGGGCTACCAGGATCGAGGGCTTTTCAACGGCATTGACGATCTTGTCGAAGATGTCAGACTTAACGGGCTCTACGGTGGTCTGCGGCTGATCAAGGCATCAATCAAGCTGTTTGCCGACTATTGCCGCCAAAAAGAATTTCCCCTCAGTTCCCAGAATTTCGCGCTGCGGTACGAAACAGAAATACCGAGACAGGTTGGGCTAGCCGGCTCAAGTGCGATTATTACGGCGACATTTCGAGCGCTGATGGATTTCTACCGCATCGAGATCCCGAACGAGATCCTTGCCAACCTTATACTGGAGGTTGAAACGATGGAGATCGGGATTGAAGCCGGGCTTCAGGATCGAGTGTGCCAGGTTTACGAAGGACTGGTCTTCATGGATTTCAACGAAGCCTACTTCAAAGCCAACGGACACGGCCGGTATCAATCTCTGGATCCAGACCTGCTCCCACCTTTGTTTCTTGCTTACAGAGAAGACCTGAGCCAGATATCGGGAATCTATCACAGTAACTTGAGGGAGAGGTGGAAGTTGGGTGACCCCAAGGTGGTCAAGGCCATGCAGACGTTTGGCGAACTTGCTGAGGAAGGTAAGCACTGCCTCGTCGAGCGTGATTATGACAGGCTCGCTACGCTGATTGACAGGAACTTCGACATTCGATCGGAGTTGGTGGAGCTCGACCCGGCGAACGTGGAGATGATCCACCTTGCCCGCCGACTCGGAGTGTGCGCCAAGTATGCAGGTTCAGGCGGCTCAATCGTAGGAATCTGTGAAGAGGACGATCGGTTTCTTCGGCTAAAAGAGGAGTTTGGCCGACTCGGCTGCAAGGTTATCCGGCCGAATGTCCAGGAGCTGAAGCCTGGTCCGGACTAACCAGTCCCCAGTTCCCAGCTCCGAGTTCTGTCAAGTCCTGACGAAAAATTGACACCTTGTGACTGATGTTAAGGGTTAGCGGTCATAGCCAGTGCCCCCCAGATCTCAAAACCCTTCGTCGTAAACTTAGTCGATCAATCCATGAAAATTCCGACAGACTTCCCGATCGGGTTGGCGACGAGGGTGGTAAGGCCCGCAGTTCCCGGCCCTCCTTTGCCGTAAGCTTTGTCAAGAACCTAGTCGATTCATTCTTCCTTCCCGGATTTCGACAAAGTTTACGATTACGAGCACGAGCACGAGCACGAATGAAGATACCAAGACCCATTCAAGCCGATCTCACGCCCAGTTT
>JAUVSF010000580.1 GCA_030597245.1 Acidobacteriota bacterium | reverse complement strand
CAGGTGTCAGTTCAAACTCAAAAGGAGTGTACCCCCCCTGGTGGCTGCCGAGTTCGCGTCCATCCAGCCACACCGAAGTTTTCCAATCACAAGCCCCGATGACGAGAAAGGTCCTCTTCCCTTCCCATGAGACCGGCACCGATATCCTCCGTGAATACCAGCCTATATCTGCCTCATCCTGAACACCGGATAGCGGAGCGCCCCAGGAAAATGGGACGATGATCTTCTCCTGGAAGGGGACACTGCCCGATTGCCATCCTTGACCGAGTCCCTGGTTGTCCCCGTCAAACTCAAACGACCAACGACCATTCAGGTTCAGCCAGGCTTGGCGTTGGAGATCGGGCCGAGGGTGTTCGCCCAGAGGTACCGTCTCCAGTTTAACGTCTATCTCACCCCAGCCAATGCCTGCGATCACTCCCAGAATGAGGAGAGATTGAACCGCCAATTTCAGTAAACTCAACCCACTAAACCCAGTCGCCTTCCCCATAGTGCCTCCGTCAACATTCCGCCACCATTTCCATTCGATCAAGCCGTATTCACGTCCCTCTCAGAAAATGATTTCCCCAACTCTACATCATCAGGGCCACCGCTACACATTTAACAAAACCTAAACTTCTACGGTTCCACAGCAGGGTCCAAAGAGTGATAGACTCTCTCGCGTTATGAACGTACTCGTACTGAACTGCGGCTCCTCTTCTGTAAAGTTCCAAGTCATAGAAACCGACCTCGACTTGATCGCCCAAGATGCAGACAAGCGTTTAGCCTGGGGCATACTCGAAAGAGTAGGCTCGCACGCGTTGATTACGCTCCAAGCCGAAGGGCAACCACCGAAAAAACAGGACACACCACTTCGGAACCACCGGGAAGCTCTGGACCTGATCTTGCGGTGGGTCATTTCGCCTGACTCGAATATCGACTCGATTCGATCCATATCAGATATCCACGCTCTTGGACACCGCGTGGTGCATGGAGGCGAGGAACTCCAAAAATCAGTTCGAATTGATCAAGAGGTCATCGGAAAGATTGAAGACTGCATTGAACTCGCGCCGCTCCACAATCCTGCCAACCTGCGGGGAATCAGGGGAGGTATAGAGCTGTTTGGTGAAGGCATCCCTCAGGTAGCCGTTTTTGACACGGCATTCCATTCGACAATGCCTCCGACATCCTATCTTTACGGCGTCCCTTACCAGCTCTACCGGCGTCACAAGGTCCGCCGTTACGGATTTCACGGGACATCTCACCGTTATGTTGCCTATCGCTACCGTCAACTCCGGGGCATTGAACCGGAAGACGTAAAGATCATTACCCTGCACCTTGGAAACGGTTGCTCGGCCTGTGCAATCGACAAAGGGGCCTCGGTCAACACCTCTATGGGATTCACTCCACTCGAGGGCTTGCTTATGGGGACGAGGGCAGGTGACCTGGATAATTCCGTCATCGAGTTCCTCAAACACAAAGAGGGGATGAGTATTCAGGAGGTCATGACGCTGCTGAACAAACAATCGGGTCTGCTGGGTCTGTCAGGATTGACCAGCGACATGCGGGAACTGCTCCAGGAAGCAGCCGAACACGACGACCGTCGGGCAAAGCTTGCCATCGAGATATACTGCAAAAGGGTCCAGGAGTACATAGGTCGTTACTATGTGGACCTCGGCGGAGCGGACGCTGTGGTTTTCACCGCTGGAGTTGGAGAGAACTCACCAGAGATTCGGAGGCGTATCTGTGAAGGGCTCGAATGCATCGGCCTTCAGTTCGACTACGAAGCCAACGAAGCGATTCACAGTGGCAAGAGTGGCCTCGTTTCGACCGAAGACAGCACACTCAAGGCCTATGTGCTTCCCACGAACGAGGAGTTACTCATCGCTCGAGACACTGTCCGTGTCCTCGAGGGCGTTCCAAGACGTTGGTAGGGCTCGCTTTACCAGACTGACCTCTCACCCGCATTTCTCACCATTTTGCGGCATGTGGACAAGGACCTCCCCTTGAATGACCAGGAATCCCTTGGGGTTTGCACTTGCCATCGATGGCTTCTGAGAACCTCGAGTCTTCAAGCACCAAACTGGATAGTCGTAATGCGCCGGCGATCGTCTGTTTCAGTTCCGCGACTTCAAATGGTTTAGTCAGAAAATCGAAAGCCCCTTTTCTGGTTGCCTCTACAGCTTGCTCAATTGTTCCGTGGGCAGTCAGGACAATCACAGGCAGACCAGGGTCCAAGACTAACAAGCGATCTAACAATTCCAATCCATCCATTTCGGGCATGCGCAGATCCGTGATCACGAGACTGGGAGACTCCTCCTGAACCTGGCTAATTGCCTCCTCGGCCGACACTGTCTCAAAGACCTCGAAGCCAAGGTCGCGGAGTTGGTAGGAAACTACTCGAAGGAAGTTTCTATTGTCGTCGACCACCACGATTTTCGACCGTTTCATGATTCTTAGGAAATCTCCTCGCTGACATTTTTCGAGAACCACACGGCCAAGACCTAGCAATTCTCGGGCCAAGGCTACCGGACAGCGCTCCTGGCCCGTTAGGGTCTGTTGCCCAAACCGCAACAGGCCCAATTCCCAAATCCCAAGAACCAATTCCCAATTGAATGCAAACTTCAAACTCTCTTGCAGGAACCATCTAACCTACTGAGATATAGTTGGTTAAAAGCTCTGTGGAAGTCGAGATATTGAGTTCATCGAATCGACCTTGTTTGGGATTTGGTGCTTGGTGCTTGGAACTTGGGCGTGGGGCCGAGTTCGCCAACACGCCCGTTATACACAGGAAAAAACCCTGATTGCGCTCTAATTGATTGTTTTCCAACAACGATTCGTTGGATATGAAACACTGAAACGTTTCGCGAATCGTACGTGGAGACACATGGCCGTCCACCAACAGCCCTTCACATGGGCATCACAGCTTCTCAAAGCCAGTTGGTAGCAAGTCTGGCACGGATAGTGCTCTCCAGCAGTCAGTGTATCCGGTAGGGCCAGTTGGGCCTTCCTAAGAGATGCTGTTTGGAATAGAAGGAGAAATTTGAAGACTATGGTTGAAACCTTGACAAAAACGCTATCGTTAACGGTTGTCGGAGCATTGTTCGTGGGGGCTTCTTTCGCAGGCCCAATTGATCAACGGGTGGAGGAGATCCTTGGGGAATACTCCATTATTCAAGAGAGCCTTTCCAAGGATTCCGTTCAGGGAATCGATGTAGCCGCTAAGGGGATTGCCGAACTGGCCTCCGAGACCAGGACGTCCGACCCAGATGTACAGCCCCTGATCAACGACTTGCACAAGGCCTCGACGAAGATCCAGGATCAGGACCTGGAAGCTGCCAGAAACACCTTCTTCGAGCTTAGCAAGCCTCTCCTGATTTACTTGACTAAGTATTACTCGGGTGACAACACCTATTTCCGCTATTTCTGTGGAATGGCGAAGAAGGGT
>JAUVSF010000037.1 GCA_030597245.1 Acidobacteriota bacterium | reverse complement strand
CCTTCCCCGACTGGCGCTTTGCATTGTCCTCGGCTCTTCACGTTCTCGAAGAAATCATCCAAGTGAGGAACGTTCGACCAATTCCAGTCAAAGGGAATCTCGAATACCGGCTGTTTTCGGAGATCCTGGATTGAGTCAGCCTTCTTCCCGGTCGTAAAGCGCTTGAACAGATCATTCTTTTGCTCGGCGTAGATCCGAAGCCAGGTGACTCCGAGTTCCATGGTTCCTTCCGTGCCCCGATACACGGCCTCCTGGTTGAGGAAAGCGTTTGTGCTGCACCCAGTGAAGGAGATCATCAACCTCCGGGAAGGGTAATTGAAGAGTGCATTGCAAGTGTCGGGCACCGTTCGCCCGTCATCGTACTTATAGATCCCACCTGAAGCGGTACAGGTTTCCGGAGCATCGAGACCCAGTACCAGGTTGGCCACGTCGAGTGGATGACTCATGAGAATCCCGAAAATCCCGGTACTGTACTCGTCGTAGCACTGCCAGTGGAAGAAGCGTTTGGGATCGTAAGGCCGGCTTGGGCGATTCGATTGGAACTTCTCCCAGCCAACATGTTCCGGCCCGGACTTTGGAGGTAATCCGGGATTATTGTAATTGTCCCAGGCCCGCCAGGGTGCAGTAGACCGATTCCGGGATGAGTAAAGATGGACTTGGGTGATTTCTCCAAGGATCCCGGATTGAATGATCTCTCGCGCCTTGTAGAAATGCTCTAATGTCCGTCTCTGATAGCCCACTTGAATGACGCTCCCTCTCTCTCTGGCCTTGTTGACCACCTGAAGCGCTTCGTCAAAAGAATAGGTGAGAGGTTTCTCGATGTAGACGTCCTTGCCTGCATCAATCGCGTCAAGTGTCATCTGAGCGTGCCAGTGGTCAGGAGTCGCGATGATTACCGCATCGATATCCCGGTCACTGAGAAGCCGACGATAGTCCCTGTAGATGGGAGTCTTGGAATCCTTCAACTGGGGTTTGATTCGTTCGACATAGTGATCGCTCAGATCCGCAATTCCGCCGAGGCGAGCGTGCCTGCTTTCGCGAATTCCCTCGTGGAGTTGATAACCTCGGATCCCGACTCCGATTAACCCCACATTAGGCGTGTCGGCAGCCTTCAGGGAGCGAATAGAATGGACCACAGCTGGAGCCGTGATCATCGCAGTTGACAGGAAATCTCTTCGAGTCGGCTTATTCGTCTTTTGCATGCCGCTTCCTTCCAAAATCGGAAAACAAGCGCCTTTATCAGTGAAGATCACGCCGAACAAAACGAAGGGCGCATTCATGCACGTGGGCTCAAGAAGATTACTGGTTCCCGAATAGGAGTGTAATCTTCTGCATATTCCATTTGTAATTTATTGAGTGGCCATCACGTGCATCCGAGTAAATCAAATACATCGTTCTGCCGCCATCGGATATCCACTTTGGTGACAGTTGAGGCATGTAGAGCCGGTTGTCTTTGTGATCGCTGTCCCACACTTCGTCATAGTAGAAAGTGTCCCAGGGCCCCCATGGATTCTTTGCCCAGAGAAGCATGAGACCGCCGGTTTCGTAGTGCATGTATGTATCCAAAGGGTCGCCCGTCCCCGGGCGCTGCGTTCCGGCGCAGGCCATGATGAATAGTCCAAGTTCTTTATTCCATACAACGCTGGGGGACCAGGAATAAAACCCCCAACCCTCTGGAAACAGATGCACATCTCCCCGTTTATGAATGTCGTTCACTACCCACTCGGCACCGCCATCTTCGGTGTGTCGAACGAAATACTCCCATTTACTGCGATCCAGGATATGTTCTTTCTTGACTCTGGCGAGGTTCAGACGGTGAGCCTCTTTCCTGCCGTTGGGAGAGTAAAGGTACACGTAGCCATCCCCGTTCTCCCGGTAATCTTGTCCATACTGTACAACGGATATGAACGAAAATGCGTGATTCGGTTCATTATGAAACAGGAGTTGATTGTCGCCGTTGCCAATTAACCATCTGTCCTTATCATGAGCGCTTGTACCATTCCAACGCCGCCAGCTTCTCTCTCCTTTTGGTCTCCAAATGAGTTGAACTCCATCGAACCAACCAAAGCCGCCATCAGGCTCGGCTGTATGGGAAATGAACTGGTAGAGATTTTCGTCAATCGAGACGATTCCATAGGTGTACCAGGTCCAGGTCTTTCTGGCCTGCTTGTTTTTCCCTGGGAAGTTCTGCAGGGTGTCTCCCTCCGGCAGGTTTTCGACATCGATTATGTCTGACTGCCCTTTCCGGCTGTAGTCCGGGGCACCTACAAGCGGGGCAGCTCGGAATGTCTCTTCATCTGGACCTCCTGATAGCCGGTAAGTCTGATTGTTTTGAAAGTAGGGTTTTCTCCCATTTTCATCGAGCCAGCCGTTGCCATCGCACATTGAGGTATAAACATCTCCGTCAGCCGCCCAGGTCATACACCAATTGTCTCCGAACACGCCGGAACGAAATACCTTTTCGTCGAATTTCACACCGGTTGGAATCTTCTGTGCGGAACTCTCGGTCAAACTGAAGAAACCAGAGCATATGATTGCCACTGCTAGAAGCTTTCCTGTAACTCTTCTGGAAGCAGAGTATTTCATTCTATTCACCTCCTGAGCTCGCATGTATTGAATCCCTACAACGAGTCTTATAACCGTGGTTGATCTAGGTAACCGCTAAAACCCAATTACGTCAAGGTCTTCCTGTTTGGAGACATCCACGCTGTGGAGGTTTCTGAGGCAAGGGAGGTATCCGGTATCAAGCGAGGCAATCGCGCTGTGGGGAAACGCAGTCGCAGAGCGGCTGGCCAGAGGTGAGCAAAGAAGTTTACCCCAGGAAATGGCTGTAAGTTGTTGAAAAACGGTTGTAAGGGGGAGGTGCCAGGTCGAATTCACCCCGTTGTCAACAGAAACGCACAGATTCAGCCGCCCAGGAATCCTAAGGAGGGCGGATCTGCGAAACTCATGCCGTCCCGCAAGGCGGGACTCCTGTGAGGGGATCGCCGGCAACCCAGGGCTGGCCCTCCTTCGTCGGGCACTCGCCCTGGGCTCTGCGCATATCGCCCCGCGAGGCGGGGCTCTGGACACGCAACGGGGAATGGAAACTGGCATCAGCCTTCGCTCTCCGAGCTACGGCGCGACAGGTCCACCTTCGCTCTTCGAGCTGTGGAGGAAAGGTCCGCCATTTGTCACTTGTCACTTGTCACTTGTCATTTGTCATTTGTCACTGGTACCCGGTACTTCAACGGACTCAGAAATGTCTACAGCGCGAATGCCTCGATAAGGGACATCCTTTTTGTTTGCTAGCATCTTCAGTTCAGCCTGCATGTGCTCGAGAAGCCGTAACGATATAGTCATTAGCGATGGCTTGAGATTCGGCAGCACCAGAGGCCGAGCCTCAGCCCAGTCGACATACTCAGTTGAATCCGATCTTGACCGGAATTCGCGTTATCGTTCTTTGGATTTATGCTTGGGGATCTTTTTGACTCTCTTCACCATGTTTCGCATGGCTCCGGAGTTCTTTTCGGCTCATATCACGGGCCGAAATCACTCGTAGCAACTCTCCACGGACGGCAAAAGCCACGAAGAGCTGCCGGCCTGAATCCGTCCGGCCAAAAAGGTAGAAGCGGCCCTCTGCTTAGGGATATTTATACCAGGCTATCTCTATTCTCATAAATCTTTAAAATTCCATTTGCGATGTCATCCATATCCTTCTTGTCTCCGAGAAGCATATTCTGCCCAAACCACACTGCTTCTTTACACAATTGATCGTTATCGGGCAGGTGATTTTCTTCACGGTATTGCTTTAATCTTTTCTCTGAGAACAACCTTTTGTAACCCCTCGAATTCAGGGCTTGCTCAATCAAACCGTCTTTGTTTTGCGGGCCATATCCCCCGGCACAAGAGATGCCCTCTGCTTTTAGTGCGGCAAGGAACTTTTCTCTCGGAATACCATCAAATTGTTCCTTTTTATAACGGAAAGGGTAGAGATGGTATGCAGATCTGGTGGCTCCATTCGCAAGCTTGTATGGAATTATTCCTGGAATATCTTTGATCTTTGACGTCAAGTACAGGGCATTTTCCAAACGTGTGTCCGCATCCATTTCTATGCGTTCCATTTGAGACATTAAAATCACCGCCTGGAACTCTGTCATTCTTCGATTGCTCCCCACAATTGGATAATTACTCGTTCGCTTAACGCTTCCATAGGGTCGGCCGCAACTGTGAAACGAGTAACATCGATCCATAATTTCGTCATCATTGCCAATGACAGCACCTCCTTCACCTGCGGGAAGATTCTTGGAGTTTTGGAAACTGAAACATCCAAGATCGCCGAGCGTGCCACATTTTTTATTTTGATATTCTGCCAACCAGGCTTGACAGGCATCCTCAATAACGACGAGGTTGTGTTTTTTGGCAATGGCATTAATTTTGTTCATATCTGCCGGCAGCCCGAGAATGTGAACCGGAAGGATTGCTTTTGTTCGCTCAGTAATTTTCTCTTCGATTTTGTCGGGATTAATGGTGAACGTTTCCTGATCCGTATCCGCAAACACCGGCAGGGCTTTCGTGAGAAAAACAACATTGTATGTGGCAATGAAAGTATAAGGCGCCACAATAACCTCGTCGCCGGCATCGATTCCGAGTGTGTGAAGCGCCACAAGAAGGGCAGTAGTGCCGCATGATGTGGCGAGGCAGCGTTTTGTCCCCATCAACGCTGCGTATTTCTCTTCAAATTCTGAAACTTTTGTGCCCCGTCCCCGAAACCAGTTTCCGCTGCGAAGCACCGATATCATCTCTTCTTCGGCATCTCTATTCCAAACAGGCCAGCTTTGCCAACTCTTGGAGCGTACCGGTTGCCCACCAAGGATTGCCAGGGTGCCGGCCTTTTTGCCCATTTGTGCACGAGCAGGAATTGCTCCTGCGGCAATAGCAGCTACAGTGCCGGCACAAGTCGTCGCCATAAACTGTCGTCTGGATTGATTCGTTTTGTTCATTTTAGCGCCCGCCTTTTTGGATTATGGGTGTTTTGATTTTGGTGTCCATAAATTATACGAACGAACCTGTTTCTATTTGAATCCTCGTGTCATTCAGGGGAATCTTGCCGCGTGAGTGAAAGTTGGAAAGCTGTCGAGTGTTCATTTCCCGAAAACATTTTACCAGAATGACATTGGTGGTGTGGTTGGAAAAATGTTCAAGTCATCTAATTCTCTGTCCTGAATCAGTTTGAAAAATGCCGACGTATTTGCATCGCGGAATACGTTTGCATGACATGCGCATGCATGGAGACAGCCATCGGTTCCAACGTGTTGCCATCGTGAATCCCCAGCACCTTGACCCGGTGATCATAGATCCCCTCAGGATTCAGCTTGCCCTGGCAAACACCTTCCTCATTGATGTAACGCCTGCTTGCATTCAACTCAATTTCACCTTCTCCATAGCCCATGGTCATTGTATCTATAGGAAACTTCTTTTCAAAGTGAGTCTTTCTCATCTGGAGAAACGGGCAAAGAAAGGCGCGAATCGTGGGTTCCCGGAGGTGGCGATGAGACTGGAACGAGTAATCCGGGTCTCAGCGCGGGACCGATCATCAACGAGCCTGAAGCGGGGTGAAAAACAGACGCACAGGTAATAGGTAGCACTGAAGAGCCGAAGCTCTTCAGCCGTTGTAAACCGGGACATCGTCCCAGAAGACCGAATCGGTGGAAGCGCGCACTTGCCGAGCCTGTCCAGGTGAGCGAGTGGCCAGGAAGGCCTCGAGTTTGTGAGGAAGTAGCCTGGGTGGAGGAGAGCCCCCCCAGAATTTAGGGTAGACTGCGCCGGTCTGCCTGTGCGTTGCACGCAGACAGGCGTTGCTGAGCATAGTGCTCGGCCTTGTTGCGCCGGGCTCCAATCATGCACTGTTTGAAAAAATGCAGTTAAGCTTCGCTCAAAGTGCCCTTCAATCCCAGCAACAAAAAATGAACGGATTATATCCCTTGGTTTCAGGAAAACAAGAGGGACACTCTTCATTCAGCCTCTAATTCGTCATCATCAAGGATCAAGCTCATCATCTGTGAGTTTGACACAAGCCGAGCTGTAGCGTAAATATCGTGAATGAGAGGATAATCTAATAAACACCTGCAAAATATTGTCCTTATCCTCAGGTTGCATTCGGCAAATGAGGATATGCGTATTGTCGGATAATGCCGTATGCACTTTCAAGGCGTTCACCGTTACTCCAAGTTACCCGAACTTGGATAACATTGAGAGATTGCAAAAGTCATACCTTGAAGAGGGTTAGGAGAGAAGAATGCAAAACACTCGACGACAAATCCTCAAGCATATTAGCGTTCTGTCACTCACCTTGACTTTACTGACATGCCAGCAAGAACAACGGACCCAGCCCAATATCATTTTTATCATGATCGATGATTTGGGCTATGGTGATCTTGGATGTTATGGCAGCACGGTCAACGATACCCCCAACATTGACAAGCTTGCCGCTGAAGGTCTTTTATTCACGGACTATCACTCCAACGGACCAATGTGTACACCAACACGAGCCGCGTTCATGACTGGTCTTTACCAGCACCGGTTCGGGGAAAAGTTCGAAGGCGCCATATCCGGCAAGAGAGACTATGACGATGGTCTGCCATTGGAGGCAGTGACGATTGCCGAGGTCTTGAGAGAAGCCGGCTATGCCACCGGCATGTATGGGAAATGGCACCGGGGTTACCATCCGCCTCTATTACCGGCCAGCCAGGGATTCGATGATTTCATAGGATTGGGATCGGGCGATGGCGATCATCATTCACATATCGATCGTTCAGGCCGGAAAGATTGGTGGCACAACAATGAGCTCAACATGGAGGACGGCTATAGCACCGATTTAATCACGAACCACAGCATTGACTTTATCAAGGCGCATAAAGATGAGCCATTCTTTCTATATGTCTCACACCTATCCATCCACTTTCCCTGGCAGGGGCCGGATGATCCACCACACCGTCTGGAGGGAACCGATTATGCAAATGAGAAATGGGGCCTTATACCGGATAAACAAAATGTCAGTCCGCATGTCAAGGCCATGATTGAATCCGTGGATCGAGGTGTCGGGGAGATTATGCAAACACTTGTAAATCTGGATTTGGATGAGAATACATTGGTGATTTTTACATCGGATAATGGCGGCTATATTCACTATGGTGATTCACATTTCAACATCTCGAATAATGGCGCGCTTCGTGGTCAAAAAAACGAGGTCTATGAAGGCGGACATCGGGTGCCGTTTATTGCGCGTTGGCCCGGCACAATTCCGAACGGATCTAAATCCGACGAGACTGTTTTGACCATAGATATGTTTCCAACGTTTATGGAAGTGACCAATACTAAACAGCCTCGAGACCTTCAGTTGGATGGACAGAGTATCGTTTCACATCTTTTTGTCAATAAAGCGCTTCCGGATCGATCCGTGTGTTGGAAAATAGATGATGAGAGAGCCATTCGAAAAGGGAAGTGGAAGCTTTGTATGATCGGTAATAATGATCCCGAGTTATTCGATTTATCCAATGATATCGGTGAAACGAGCAATCTGGCTGTGGATTATCCTGATCTGGTGGAACAGTTGACAGCGGAATATATCGCCTGGGAGAAGGATGTTACCGCGAATTACGAATAGTTGAAAATCACACGTTCCATGGAGCTTACAACAGCGCTATTTCAGGAATATCATCGAACATGTCCGGATATCATATAGGAAGTTGCTTTTTCGGAACTCGACAATTTCTAGAAGAATAACCAGTTGAGATCTTCGAAGTGACAAAACAGCTGAGTTTCGATAGACATTCGGAGTCTGGAAACAGGCCATCAAGGTGTAACATTCCACCACGGCTCGAACTGAGGCCGAATTCATCCGGGAAGAAGATACATGGGTATGGCGAGGTCATAGACTGGGACATCCTCCCGGCAGAGTGAGCGGATGAGGCTCTCTGCTGCCAAGCCTGGTGGGGCGTCAAAGACTGAAGGAAGTTCGGCAGTTTGTGGGGGAACAGCCGGGGAGGAGGAGATTCGCGCCTCCGGCGGGCAGGCTGTTGGGGGCGATCTTACAGTCCCAATTGCCGGAGAAGGAGGTTTCCTTTTTGCAGAAAGAACCCGAAGAGGAACCCTATGGGAAGAGCATTCAGATCTCCAATTCCCCTTTGAAAAGCATATTCTTCAGTTTGAATTTCTTCTCTATTTTGGTTTGGGAACTCAACTTACATACAAAGCGGACTTCCTTCTCTGCCAACGTCACCAAGGGCTTTCCACTCTCGGACCCAGGGAAAACGAAAAATGCCTCCAATTTCCCTGCCTGAACTGGACTGACATACTGTTCAAAATTGAGTTTCCGCTTGCTCTTTTTCAGGAGAAGATAGACTTTGTCTCTGAAGTAGTCAGCTGGAACCTCAAATTCGCGAAGATCTTGATCCAGAGTTCCAACCGCCACCACAATTCTGTCTCCGAAGCCAGAATCCTCCACATATTCGACAGCCTGTTCCTGGTTGACCTGCCTATTTTGCAGGAGGTACTGGGCATAGGCCATCCGAATCGGAGCGGCGGTCATAAAACGGACCGTGTAGCGACTTACTGGGGCGCCACCACCAATTATTTCGGATGCTGATGGCTTCCTACCGGGAACTTCGGTCGCCTCAGTGTTAATCGTACCGCCGCCGCCAAAGACATCCTCCTGCGCCGGCACTCCCGGTCCACAACCGCTCGGACAGGGCAGATCATCTTGGGATATCCGATGTTCCCCCATATATGAGGTCGATCTCCTAATAGAGTGGACAGCGGCCCATGGTGACTTCGTCAGCATTCTGGTCACCTCTTTTGGTGTCCACTCCACGTAGGGTTTCTTCTCCCAAAAGTCCTTGGCAAATACGAGAATACACGCAAGAAAAGCAAGCAATAATGGGATGGCTTTCTTCATAGCTGCCACCTAACGGTCTTGTTGCTTGGCCAAATCGCCAAGAAGTAAAAAAAATAAAGGATTACCCTTACGCTACTTCCATCTCACGAGCCGCCGCCTGCAAGACGGCTTCAACACCTTCGAACATCTGCAAAATACAGGGGATTCTCAAACGGTAGATCACATGTGTCCCCCGTCTCTCATCTTCTACTACACCCACCTGTTTCAGGAGAGAAAGATGTTTTGATACGGTTGAGATATCGGCGCCGATCATCTCCGTCAACTCGCACACACATCGCTCCCCTTTCGCCAACTCATCCACCATAAAGAGTCGCGTGGGGTGGGCCAACGATCTGAAGACGGTAGCCCGGACTTCGTAACAAGCCTTAGTCTTGGAATCCATTCTTCTCCTACTTGGCAATTTAGCCAAGTAAGCTGAAATTTGTCAAGGTCAAAGGCGTGCGATTACTAGTCCATTCAGAGCGTCGGAGTCTGCCTCCGAGCGAGCCCTTCCGTCAAGCCAACGCCTGCGGGGGGTCCTGCTCGAATCTCACCATACAAGGGCGTGATTTAGATTTATCCGTCGTTCTATCTTCTATTTAGAAAATTGCGGTACTTCTAGTTGTTCGCCGCCCTTTAATGAAGACTCATGGGCAACAATCCCCGGGGAGGTCATCGCCAGTGCTTCGTATATATCTACAGCAGGTTCGCGATCTTCGATAAGGGCTGCTATGAACTCGTGGGTGATAAACGTATGCGACCCGCCATGACCGGAGTCATGGCGCAATGCCTTGGGTAGCCGTTCCCAGAAGTTGGGAATCGTCTTCCAATCCGGCGCGCTTTCCCCTTGGATCCTAAACGGTTGACCGCCGGAACCAGGTGAATAAAACGCAAGTTTGGTACCAAGCCATTGAGCCCGTTCACCGTGTGCTATCCCCTGCCAGAACACGTTCACACGACTCATGTGGTTACGATTTGTTTTAAAGATACCAGCCTGGACATCATAGGGATTGTCATATGCATTGTCCCTGTTCTGAGTGTAGGGACTTTTCGGATTTCCCCAACCCAGGCAACTCACATCCGTAAAACGCTCTCCGGTTACCCCGACGAGAAAACCGGTCGAATGCGTCGGATAAAGCATCGGTGGCAGACCGTATCGCCAGGTCCGTTGTCCCCGGTGAAAAGCACGTGTGGCACTTCCTGCATCCCGGGGATGGTAGGACGGAAAGGGGACAGGCTGGTTTTCATCTAGTGTCCGACATTGGGTTGGGCACCGGACTGGGTACGGCCTACCTGCTTTCCAGCTGCGAGCTTCAGCTCTTCGAGGCAGGCCAGCCCGAAGAAAGCAGACGTGTAGGTGCAGGAAACGCGGAACCAGCGCCGGTATCCGACACCCGATTGCGGACTGCAGCCTACAATGCTCCCGTAAGCTTCGCGATCAGGGCCGGCGTAGAGGTTTTCCTGGCACCAGATCAGAGCGCGGCGGGCCGATTCGAGGTAGGAGGAACGACCAGTGGCTGAGTAAAGCCGATAAAGCAGGTAACTCCAGAGAGCGGTGCCTTTCTCGCTGTACCCCACCTCCTCGACGGGTCGATCGCACCGCCAGGTCCAAGCACCGTCCGGTCGCTGGTATGTCATGACACTTTTGGCAAGACGTTCGGCTTTCTCGAGGTAGCCTTCATCAGGAAGCAGACGGTTGGCAGCAAGAAGTCCTTCAAGAACCCATCCGAGCCCCCGGGTCATGTGGTGAGTAGGCGTCACCTCACCAGTCTCAAACTGATACTGGCGGTTCCAGAGGCCATCTTCCCTCTCGAAGACCTCGAGGTGGCGGTTAACGTAGGTGCGCCCGCCCCGGCGGAAGCGTTGGTCTCCGGTCACCCGGTACATCGCATCATAACCCTCGACCCCGAAACCAGTTTCATCAATGACCCAGTCGCTCCAGCGACCCAGCTCAAAGTAATAACTGTGGGGGACTATTTTCCACCGGTCGAGAAGGGACTCTGTCGCCTCACATTGGCGCGCAGCCGCCTGGAGGAACTTCGGATCGCCCGTTCGCTCATATAGTGGCACCCACGCCCATCCCGCGAGGAAGAGAGCATCGGCCGGCGTTACCGCTCCGACATAGCCACGTTCCCATTCGAGCCCTCGGTCCCAGCGACTGATAGTTACTCCGTCCACAGGAGATCCCGGGTCGTGCAGGCGGAATCTCAACGCGGCCTCACCGATTTCAAGGGAGGCCTTCTCGAGCCTGCGCCTGTCGAGTCCGGGAGCAAAGTCTGGTGCCTGAAGCAATAGAGACACGCTCGGTCCCCAACCCCACACCCAATGACTGCTTCGGTAGATCCGAGCGTCGAGGTCGTAGAAAAGGAACAGGCCGCCTCGAGCAGGATGAACAGGGTCCTTTATCTGACTGCGCAACGTAAAGTCGACAGCTGCTGCCAGTCCGGCGCGGAGACGTCCGGGGTCAAGTTGATCACCCGAGGCGAAGGGTTTGGGGCGGAAGGGCTCCGCCTGAATCCGGACTTCAGAAAGGACACGGGTCTCATCCCCGTCCGAGTGCACCAGCGCGACGACCCCACTCCAGTCCTCGGACAACAGCCGAAAAGTTCTTTTCAGTGTACCGCCCGGAGTGGGAATCCGGATTCTCAGGAAAAAGTCGGCCAGTCTGTCGAGTTTCGACGATAAGAAGAAGGAGTTCTCCCAGAAATGCAACTGGCACGCCGGAATCTGCAACTCGGGTTCGAGAGGGGTCGCTTCGTTGAAAAAGGGGCCGTTGATGACCCCGACACTTCCCGCTGTTTCCAAGGAAAACCGAGCAACTGCCTCCATGTCCCGCTCCAGTTCCAGGTCGACAACCGGGTACCAGATATTCCCATCAAGCCCATGATTGCGCTTCTCCGACAGCACGGGGTCCGGGTTGTGAGGAGAGATTTCCCTGATCGTGGAAATCGAACGGTTCCGGTCGCTCCAAATCCTGAGTTCCACCATGGAGACCGGCGGATCTAATGAGGCGCAGACAACCAGCTGATCAGCGGATTTCAGGACCTTGAGGTCTGCGAGAACCCCCTCGTGAATCGCTGCGACTGGCGTCCTGCCAAGGAGAAGGGTGACAAGCATGACCATAATCCAATGGAGGATTCTACCCATGAACTCCTCGGTCTGTGCTGCCATTTGGGAAGAAGCCTTGTACCGCTATCAACCTATTCCGGTTCAAACCCTTAAGCACCCTTTTAGGACGCGATGGAGGAGAGTAGCCCCCCTGCGAATCCTGACATCCACTTGAATCATATCAACCTGATCTCGTCCCCGATTCCCCACACCCTTCTCCTCCACAATCAGTATCAACCAGAGACTCGGGCCTGTCAAAACGACCTGTCCTTCGCCAAAATTCAATCCGCATGTTTATGGAGGAGAGTCCGTACCTCACCTTGTCATCAATTGCCCCCACAGGAAAGGCAGTGTCCCCTATTCCCTCGTACATTTCGCGACAAAGACACTGGCCCGCAATCCCTCTTTTATTCTCGGGACAATCCTTAGTTCTGCTTCCGAAGCGCGGGCTGTGTCTTGTTTCGGTGTTGCTTTCTGTGTTCATGGAGAGAATAATCTTCAGAAGGAGGGTCTTGCAGATATGTGGATCTTCCGATCCAATCCCAGGCAAACGCCTGAAATTGGGAGGGACGACAATGGCCAGCCTAAGTCTGAAGACCGTACGAGGAAGTAACCGATTCCGTTCGAAGATTCTGACCTTTATGCTTTTACTCGGTATCTTCCTCTGCTACCTGGAAGCGGGAGACGCTTCTTTCAGCCTCGATTTTGCCCATTTCGGCGTAGGTCCGACGGGTGGCCTTGATCTGATCACAGAGTTGACCTTGACGAACCCTTCGTCTCAGAAAGTTGAAGAGCTAAAGGTCGAGTTCTTCAAGCAGGACGGGACACCCAATTCTGTACAAGTCGAAGGCGAGACTATTGACAGTCTTACGTTATCGATCGATGCTGAGTCTGGCAAGAGGCTAACAGTCGAATCGCCGGATGAGAGTCTACGGGTAGGTTGGATCCGAGTGTCCTCGTCGGTAGCTCTTGGTGGGGTCATCCAGTTCAAGTATATAGACACCTCGGAGGGTCATCTGCAAACGGAAACGGCTCTGCTACCTTCCACTGCCGGTCGGAAACCGATGACGTTCATCGAAGGAGCAGCAGCTGGTATTGCTATCGCCGTAGCAAATCCTTCGCAAGAGCTGCCGATTGACGTTGTCGTGAGCATACCCATTGACGGTGCAGCGTTGAAAGTTCCTATTTCGCTCGGACCGAGAGAGCAGAAGGCCAAGTTTCTGAGCGAGTTGCACCCGCTGGTTGGGGGTGACACGGCACTTAGCGGTACGCTTATAGTTCAAGTCCAAAGTGGGGAGGGTGCCGTAATAGGGACACTCTTGAAGCTAACTGAAGCCGGCCTGACCACATTCCCGTTTGTGGTCCAGTGACCCCCTTGGTGACGCTAGTGATGTGCTACGTACGGCTCGGTACGGAGTGAAGTTCTATAACTCCTTTATTATCAACAGCAGAATCGCAATTCGGGAGCAGGATGTCAGAGGGAGCCGTCCCGTAATGTTGTCGATCACCAGAAAACGCGCTTTTTTGAACCGGTGCCGGTGGCCGGGTTGCTGGAAGGCGGTTGACGAATGAACTGTTGTTTGAGTGGGAAGATAAGCTTCCAGCTGGTCATGTTGGCACGTAGTAGTTTGGTGACGACCTGGAAGGTCATCTTCCTTCCTGTGTTCTCAGTGTGGATGGGCGGCGAGGTCATACGGAGCCGGGTCCTTTCAGGGCCCTGGCTTGGTGTCCCTTGGTGCCCCTGGTGTATTGGTGGTAAATCCTACACCATCAAAAAAGGCCCTTGGCCCGAGCGTGTGTTCTGAAACGCCGTTCAAGAGCAGTCAAATAGCCACGCTCTCCGAGAAGGCTCTCTGTAGTGGCGGCAGTGACATCTTCAAGCAGTCGTTCTTCGGGTTCGACCACCTGGGCCAAATCTGAGGCGGGACCGGGCCTGCTCCCGGTTCTGCGGCGCAACGACAAGAGGGATCTGCCGGCCCGAAACAGGATTTGACGGTTCACCTTAACGATCTTCTTGAAGATGTTCCGGATTGGAGACGTATCCCAGCCGTCCAGAGTATCGTTGATGGCCTCACGCATGCGGATAAGTGTAATGTCGTCGAGTTGAGTATTGCTTGAACGATTTCTTCCGGCAAGTGCGAGCAGGTAGGCATGATGAAATGTGGAGGACGCACGCTCGGTCGAATCACTGATGGCGAGGATGAAAACGATCTTGCGAAACACCTTCTTGAACACGTAGCCTAAAGTTTTCAGGGGCATGACGATTATGGCCACAGAGGCTTTATAGAGGCATCCTCGACCTTTCCAGTTTGAAGGACGCCGGACCAGGAAGCGAGCCTGCTCGGAAGTCATCGTGGTGCCGGTTTGCCACAGAAGGTTTCGGGCCATGAACTTGCGGAGTCTCGTGAAAATCCAGTCGTCGACGAAAGGGATCGGGATCAGGGCCGTGGCTCCTCCCAAGAGACTGTAGAAGACAATGAGGTAGAGATCTCCCTGAGTTGGGAGGTCGGAGTCTGTCATTTCGTTTTTGGAGACGCGGCTATCGTTCATTGATTTCTTGAAGGAATATAGCGGATTGCGGCGCAAGAGTCTGCGGGTAATTTGGTGTTTGCAGGAGCCTTTGCCTGGCACTCGACAAGAGAGGGGCCAGGGTAAGGGTGAGGGCGGGGAATTGAAGCGGGAAAACAGTTAAGCTATAGACTCAACAGGAGGCCGCGATGAAATTCAAAGTCTCGATAGCCCAAATCAATCCGAAAAGCGGTGACCTGAAAGGGAATGCACTTGGAATCCTGCGGGCAGTTCGAACGGCCAGGGAAGATGGCGCGGACTTGCTCGTGTGTCCCGAGATGAGTCTTACCGGCTACTGCCTGGATGAGAAGCTGCTGATGAACTCTCAGTTTCTCCGGGAGAATAAGCGCGTTTTGATGGAAGAGTTGGTGCCGGCCTCACAGGGTATAGCTGTTGTCGTTGGATTTGTTGATTTTGATGAAGGCAACCTGGGACCCGATGATCGGCCGCTGCGGTTCAATGCTGCTGCTGTGCTGCAGGATGGGAAACTGCTTCAGGTGGTCCATAAGAGACTGCTCCCTTCCTACCGGTATTTCGACGACGAACGATATTTTCAGCCTGGTGATGAAGTCGAACCTGTCACCATCCAGGCTCAGGCAGGCGAAGTCCGAATCGGAGTGTTGATCTGTGAAGATCTTTGGGACGAGCCGTACACCTTGAAGCCGTGTCGAATCTACCGGGAAAAAGGAACCGATTACCTGCTCTGCATAAATGCCAGTCCATTTGTCTGTTCCAGCCCCGGAGAGCGGGATGGAAAGTGGTTCGTGCGCGAGAAACTGGTGCGGTCTCAGATCGAGCGGCACGGGATTCCGATTGTGTGGGTCAACACGGTGGGGATCGGAGATAATGGGAAGAACATTATCCCTTTTGACGGTTCCAGCACGGCCCACGACTCGTCTGGAAATCTAGTGGCTCACCTCCCGCTGTTTCAGGAAGCCCAGCAATCAGTTAGTTTCGAAGGCGGGCGGGCGCCCCATGTCCAACCACCAGTTTTTGACCGCGAAAAGGAGATCTACGAAGCGCTCGTGATGAGTGTGAGGGACTATTACGAGAAGGTCGGGATTTTCGAAGGGGTTCTGGAAGCGGTTTCGGGTGGCATCGATTCGGCGCTGGGAACGGCGATTGCGTTTGAAGCCATGGGACCGGATCTCTTAACCCTCTACAATTTGCCATCCAAGTACAACTCACAGCAGACTCAGGACGCTGCCCGTCAATTGGCTGAGAACTTCGGTGTTGAATACAGGGTGATCCCGATCCAGGGGATCATGAACCGAATCGTTGCCGATTTTGAATCCTACCTGCATCCGGTGCGTCAGCCAGTCACTCTCGAGAATATGCAGGCGCGAATTCGGGGCCTCATTATGATGGCCGAGTCGAATGATCTCAATGCGCTGCTTCTGACCAATGGCAACGAGAGTGAAATCGCTCTCGGCTATGCAACTCTTTATGGGGACCTGGTGGGAGGACTTGCGGTCATCGGCGATCGTCCCAAGCCGGACGTTTACCGAATGGCTCGGTACGTCAACCGCAGATGGGGTGAAGAGAGGATCCCTCGGGAGACGTTCGAGATTCCGGCCTCAGCTGAGTTGAAGGAAGATCAGACCGATCCTTTCGATTACGAAATCGTCGGACCGATCATCAGTGACTACATCGAAAGGGGAGCGAGTCCGGCCGAACTCGTCCGCGAGTTTGAGGAGGGGAGGCTTAAAGGAGGGAAATATCCGGAAGACGTTTACCGGGAATACGATTCGACCTCATTTGGAGAGCTGGCCGGCCGCCTCTATCTGACCATGAATCGTTCTGTCTACAAAAGAGTGCAGGCAGCTCCGATTGTCGTCGTCTCCGAACGAGCCTTTGGCTTCGACCTCCGCGAATCAATCATTAATGGCTGGGAAGGGTAGGGGGGTAGTAAGTAGTAATCGGTTATCCGTTATCGGTGATCGGTTTTCGAAGTAAGTAGTGAGCAGTCGGCCTGTCCTCCATAGCTTTAGCGAAGGAGGATGATCGGTGAAGAAGGTTTGCCACTAAGTACACCAAGAAAATGTCAGGTACAAATGGGGACGATTTTTATCGTCGTTCGTCGTTCGTTCCCTGATAACCGATCACCGATAACGGATTACCGGTTCGTCGTTCAGTAGATGCAAAGCGTGTCAATGCCCAGGACTTCACCGCAGCGTTTGCACTTGACTGTTTCGGGGATCTCTGCAAAGCGGGGAATCGTCTCCCAGATGTCCTTGTGGTCTGCCCTGAGTTCCTCCCCTTGGGGCACTTCAAGCCCGGGGTTGCGCCGGATCTCTTTGACCCGGTACTTGTAGATCGCGATCAGATCGCAGCGGTAACACTGGATGCGCTTGAAAGACACGGCCAGCTCGACTTTCCGAAACCGATCCTGGGAAAGCACCGTACCGGGTCTTGCTCCAATTGCGCGACTGTTAAACACCTTGTTTTCTCCTGGGCTCAGCTTATCTAGACGGTATTCTACATGATTGGCCGGGGACTGTGGGGTCTTGGGTCTTGAGTCTTGGGTCTTGAGGTCTTTAACGCTCATTGAGAAAGACGAACGTCCCCGAAACTTCCAGACCTTGAGACCACCTGACCCTGAGACCCTGAGACCCCCAAGCAGGGAAACCGCCAAAGTTTTCTTGAGAGTTCTTTTAGATAAAGTGGAATAAGGGTTTTATTTTCAATGTGTTAGGAGCTGTTTCTTGACACTTGAACATAAACCGGGAAATCCGTATCATAGGGACTCCTTATGACGGCGCAAGCCGTTGAGCGTCAGCTGAACTTCGGTTTATCCGACGCGCGAGATCTTTGACAGAGGGGAAGGCACAAAAGCGTAGTGGGCGAGAGTCAAAACTGAGAGTTTGATCCTGGCTCAGAATCAACGCTGGCGGCGTGCCTAACACATGCAAGTCGAACGAGAAAGGATCCTTCGGGGTCCGAGTAAAGTGGCGAACGGGTGAGTAACGCGTGGGTAATCTGCCCTCAAGTGGGGGATAACTCGGGGAAACCCGGGCTAATACCGCATAAGCCCTTCGGGGGAAAGGTATTGTATATTGCTTGAGGAGGAGCCCGCGTCCGATTAGCTGGTTGGTGGGGTAAGAGCCTACCAAGGCGACGATGGGTAGCCGGTCTGAGAGGACGGACGGCCACACTGGGACTGAGACACGGCCCAGACTCCTACGGGAGGCAGCAGTGGGGAATTTTGGGCAATGGGGGAAACCCTGACCCAGCAACGCCGCGTGGAGGAAGAAGGTTTTCGGATCGTAAACTCCTGTCCCGAGGGACGAAGCAAGTGACGGTACCTCGGGAGGAAGCCCCGGCTAACTCCGTGCCAGCAGCCGCGGTAATACGGGGGGGGCAAGCGTTGTTCGGAATTACTGGGCGTAAAGGGCGCGCAGGCGGTTTCGTCAGTCATGGGTGAAAGCCCCGGGCTCAACCCGGGAATGGCCTGTGAAACCACGGAACTGGAGTGCTGGAGAGGGAAGCGGAATTCCCAGTGTAGCGGTGAAATGCGTAGATATTGGGAGGAACATCGGTGGCGAAGGCGGCTTCCTGGACAGACACTGACGCTGAGGCGCGAAAGCCAGGGGAGCGAACGGGATTAGATACCCCGGTAGTCCTGGCTGTAAACGATGAATACTTGGTGTAGGGGGTAGGAAAGTCCCTCTGTGCCGAAGAGAACTCGATAAGTATTCCGCCTGGGGAGTACGGCCGCAAGGCTGAAACTCAAAGGAATTGACGGGGGCCCGCACAAGCGGTGGAGCATGTGGTTTAATTCGACGCAACGCGAAGAACCTTACCGGGGTTTGAACTCGGCCGGCGACCTCTAGAGATAGGGGGTTCCTTTCGGGGATCGGTCGAGAGGTGCTGCATGGCTGTCGTCAGCTCGTGTCGTGAGATGTTGGGTTAAGTCCCGCAACGAGCGCAACCCTTGTTTGTAGTTGCCATCAGGTCAAGCTGGGCACTCTACGGAGACTGTCGGCGAAAAGCCGGAGGAAGGTGGGGATGACGTCAAGTCCTCATGGCCTTTATGTCCCGGGCTACACACGTGCTACAATGGGCGGAACAGAGGGCAGCGAACCTGTGAAGGCAAGCGAATCCCAGAAATCCGCTCTCAGTTCGGATTGCAGTCTGCAACTCGACTGCATGAAGTTGGAATCGCTAGTAATCGCGGATCAGAACGCCGCGGTGAATACGTTCCCGGGCCTTGTACACACCGCCCGTCACATCACGAAAGTGGGCTGTACTAGAAGCCGCCGGCCCAACCTCTTCGGAGGAGGGAGGCGTCGACGGTATGGCTCATGATTGGGGTGAAGTCGTAACAAGGTAGCTGTAGGAGAACCTGTGGCTGGATCACCTCCTTTCTAACAGGTTATT
>JAUVSF010000067.1 GCA_030597245.1 Acidobacteriota bacterium | reverse complement strand
TTGAACCCCGACTGCATCCAACCGGCAAGATGATGCCGGCAATCGTGATTGAAGCCGATCCTTATGCGAGCCAGAAGATCAGGCCGGCGGAGCGCCCCAAACCCGAGACTCTATCGAACGAGGATCTGGTCAAGCAAGTTCAGCAGGCCGGCCTTGTTGGCCTTGGAGGAGCAGCTTTTCCAAGTCATGTAAAACTGTCGCTCCCCAAAGATAGAAAGATAGAGATCGTCGTTATCAATGGATGTGAGTGCGAACCCTATTTGACTTGTGATGACCGCTTGATGGTGGAAAGGCCGGAGGCGGTCATACGAGGCACTGAGATCATGATGAACAACCTCGGTGTTACTCGAGGGTACATAGGGATCGAAGCCAACAAGCCTGAAGCCGCTGAAGTTCTCAAGGCGCTGGTACCCTCGTCTATTGAGGTCGCAATGGTTCAAGTCAAGTATCCGCAAGGTGCGGAGAAGATGTTGATCGATGCGATTCTGAAGAAGCACGTGCCAAGCGGCGGAATTCCTCTGGACATTGATATTCTCACAAACAATGTCGCTACGACTGCGGCCCTGGCCGACTGGTTCGATGACGGGGTTCCCTTGATCGAGAGAGTAGTCACAGTCACTGGCCCGGGAATTCCCCATCCTCGGAACCTGCTTGTTCCCCTGGGAACTCCAGTCTCCTCGATTGTCGACTATTGTGGCGGTCTGCGGAAGGAAACCAGGCAGATCATCATGGGTGGACCGATGATGGGCATGCCGCAGAAGTCGCTTGATGTTCCTGTTGTGAAGGGGACCTCAGGGATTCTGGCCTTGACGTCCGTGTTCCAGGAGAATGTGCAGGAGTATCCCTGTATCCGATGCGCGCGCTGCCTCGAGGCCTGCCCGATCTTTCTGAATCCAACCAGATTGGCTCAGCTGGCCAAGTTCAAGCGTGTTGAGAACTTGCAGGACTATCACGTTTTCGATTGCTTCGAATGCGCGGCCTGTTCTTTCGTCTGTCCATCCAATATTCCCCTGGTGCAGTGGATTCGAGTTGGCAAAGCACTGGTTCGAGAGGCACAGAGTAAGCAATGAAGAGCAGCCGTACACCTCATTTGGTCCTGACTACATCACCTTTCCTTCATACCGAGGCGACAACTCCGAAGATCATGGTTGAGGTCGTACTGAGCCTGGTTCCGGTCTTGCTCGCAGCCTGCTGGTACTTCGGTGTTGGGGTGCTCCTTGTGGTTACAGCCGCCACTCTTGGAGCTGTAGGTGCTGAGTGGATTTTCTTCAGGAAAACCCAGCCTGGAAGTGTAAGGGACAACAGTGCTCTTCTGACCGGGATCTTATTAGGATTGATCCTTCCCCCTGGTTTTCCACTCTGGATGGCTTTCGTGGGTGGGGTCGTTGGAATGGGCCTTGGCAAGTTGATCTGGGGAGGCCTGGGTCAAAATGTTTTCAATCCGGCTCTCGTAGGTCGAGCCTTTCTTCAGGCTTCGTTTCCATCCGCGATCACCACCTGGACGGCACCCGAGGGTGGCCTGTTCTCGATCCCGAGCAGTTTGTTTTCTGTTCCTTTGATGCAGGCTTCGACCGATGCGGTCTCTGCAGCAACGCCTTTAGGTCTCGCTAAGTTCTCGAATGAGTTCACCAGTGTGCTCCTATTAATCAGCGGGAAAATCGGCGGCTCGATAGGGGAAACAAGTGGCCTGCTTCTGGTGCTGTGCGGCGTATGGCTGGCAGCGCGGAGAATCTTTGATTGGCGTCTCCCGGTCAGCACATTGTTTTCGGTTGTTGTTTTCAGCGGGATCTTTTTTCTATTTGACTCGCAGGCCTATCCAAGTCCTCTGTTTATGGTTTTTTCCGGCGGCTTGCTGTTTGGAGCCGTCTTTATGGTTACAGACCCGGTTACGACACCTATAACGACGACAGGTGCTTGGATTTTCGGTCTGGGTGTCGGCGCCCTGGTTGTCCTGATTCGTCTCTTTGGGGGTTTGCCCGAGGGAGTAATGTACGCGGTACTGCTGATGAATGCAGTGACACCTTACATTAACCATTACACTCAACCCAAGCGTTTTGGAGGATAGTACAGACACTCAGCTGCGGGGCGTGGAACCGCTTAATCGATATTCCGGGTCTCGGCAGGTTCACTCCAGCGCACTAGGGGATTTGGACTATATAGCAGAATAAGGAACTGAGTAATGTCGACTGTGAAAAGAGCTGGTCCTTTCCGACTAATACTGACACTGGCGGTCGCAGGGTTTGCCTCTGGCCTGGTGCTGGTGACGGTCTATGTTCGCACAGCGCCGCTGATCCTCGAAAACCAGAAAGCCGCCCTCGAAGCAGCCATTTACAGAGTGGTGCCTGGTGCGAGAACTCGGAAAGCTTTTGAGGTAGAGGACAACAAACTGGTTCCTTATGAGGGAGATGGACTTCCGATGGAGAATGCCGTCTTCGCTGCCTATGACGATAATGGAGTTCTACTTGGATACGGCATTCCCTCCGAAGGTCCAGGCTTCCAGGACACGATCAAGCTGATTTACGGTTACGACCCCAAAACCAACACAATCATCGGCATGGAAGTTCTCGAAAGCAAAGAGACGCCCGGGTTAGGGGATAAGATCATCAAGGATCAGGACTTTGTCGATAATTTCAAGGCCCTCGCTATCGAACCTGAAGTAGTTGCAGTCAAAACAGGCACTAGAGAAGCAGCGAATGAAGTTGATTCGATCAGTGGTGCAACCATTTCATCGAAAGCAGTAGTCAAGATCATAAATGCCGGAAATCAGAAGTTTTTACCGTTGATAGCCGCCGCTCATGAAAGTGAGGAACAGCCGTAATGGATGCGCAGGACAAACTTTACAGTGAAACCATAAAGGGCTTCTGGCGAGAGAACCCTGTCTTTGTGCAGCTTCTTGGGCTTTGTCCCGCACTTGCGGTTACCAATTCGGCCATCAATGGATTGGCAATGGGCGGAGCTACTGCCTTCGTTCTATTGGGATCAAGCATCCTGGTGTCGCTGTTCCGCAACTTGATACCTAAACAGGTCCGTATTACGAGCTTCATTATCATTATCGCCACGTTCGTAACGGTAGCCGATTTGTCTCTGCAGGCACTGCTCCCGACGGTGCACAAAGAACTGGGAGCATTTATTGCGCTAATCGTGGTCAACTGCTTGATTCTTGGACGCCAGGAAGCTTTTGCTTCGCGCAACCGTTTCCCCTATGCCGTCGGAGACGCGGCGGGAATGGCGGTGGGATTCACGTTCGCACTGGTTCTCGTGGGAGGAATCCGAGAGATCCTAGGCAACGGCTCTCTATTTGGGCTTTCGCTCTTCGGAGAGTCCTTCGAACCGTGGGTAATTATGATTCTTCCGCCCGGAGGCTTCCTGACTCTTGGAGTGCTCCTCATCATTTTCGCGCAAGTGAAGAAGAGCCGAGAAAAGCGTTCTGCTCTGGAAGCAGGAAAGGAGGCAGCATAATGGGTGACTTCTTCTGGATCTTTATCTCAGCTGCCATTATAAACAACTTCACCCTTTCCTACTTCTTGGGCCTGTGTCCGTTCTTCGGCGTTAGCAAAAAGATCGACACAGCTTTTCGACTCGGGTTGGCCAATATCTTTGTACTGCTCATCACCTCGGTATGTGCGTGGTTTCTCAACACCTACGTTTTACCGCACGCAGAATACCTGCGCCTCATGACGTTCATCGTCGTAATCGCAAGCTCGGTCCAATTCGTCGAAATGGCCATCAAGAAATTGAGTCCGGCCTTGTTTCGCGCACTGGGATTGTTCTTACCCCTAATCACCACAAACTGCGCAATTCTCGGGTTGGCCCTTTTTCAGACCAACCGAGGCTACACCTTCGCCCAAGGGATCTTCTACGCTCTGGGTGCAGGCGTCGGACTGACCCTCGCTCTGGTGTTAATGGCTGGGATTCGTGAGGAAAGCGAACTCTCCGAAGTGCCAGACGTAATTCAGGGTGCAGCAATGAGCTTCCTGATTGCGGGCATCCTCTCAATGGCTTTCATGGGCTTCGCCGGCCTTTTCAGTGGAACCTAAATATGATGTGGGACTATATTCTGCCCGTATTAATTATAACGGCCGCCTGGATTGCTTTCGGACTGCTCAGAGCCGATGATTCTGAAGAACAGAATCAAGCATGCTCGTCGTGTGATGAGAGCGCCTCTTGCTCGGATCACTTCTGTCTTCGAGGACCCCGGTCTCGTGCTTAAGGGCGTATTGCCCAAAAGGGCACCCCACTCAAATCCGAAGCTCGAAATTCGAAACAAGTCTCAAGTTCGAATATCTAATAACTGAAACATGCTGTCACTAATGAGCTATGTAGAAACAGTCACTTCAAAGCGTTTAGACCTTAGACCTTCTCATTTCGAGCTTCGAGCTTGGCTGTTGCAGCCCCTAAAGCGGATAGCGGCGGGCTGCTCGGGCTACGGAAAGGACACCTATCCAACGCGGCCCAGCCCCGGAGCGCAACACACGGCTTATTTCCTGAACCGTAGCTCCTGTAGTAATTATATCGTCCAGGATGAGAATCTTTCGGTTTTCGAGGAGCCCCGGCTCTTCCAGCTGGAAAGCCCCTCTGACATTTCGGCTCCGCTCTCTGAAAGGCAGTCCGAATTGAGGCTTTGTGTTTCTGATTCTAGATAATCCATCGAAGATCGCAACGTCTGTCTCACGGGAAAGCAACTTCGCGAGAACACGTATCTGATCGAACCCCCTCGACTTAATGCGAGCTTGATGCGAAGGTACCGGGACGATGTACTCGAACGTGTGTTCGAATTTCTGGAGACAGTGTCCGAGTAAGCCGGCCAAGGGCGCTGCAAGGCGTCGGCGGCCTCTAAATTTGAACTCCCGGATCACACGACGCAGGCCCCCTTCATAAAGGCCCCACGCTCTACCCAGGTCAAACTCGACGTCTCCCGCCCTACAGCTTGAGCACATCGGGAACCGGCCCAAGATGTCTCCAGGGACAGGGATCCCACAGATCTCACAAGTTGGGGGTCTAACCGGATCCAGTGAATTCAGGCACGGGTAACAAAGGGGACTATGATCGGTGTTTACAACCCACTGATCACAGAGGACGCAAGCTTCCGGAAACAGGAGCGCTTGAACCAGCTTTCGCGCAGTGGAGCAGAATCTCACACTTCTAAGTTACGAACTCGAAAGCAAAAGTGCGAAATTCAGCCCGTATTAAACAGGAACCCCGGCACAAGTACTTCGTACCGGGCACCAATGACCAGGAACTCCTAGCCTACAGTCGGCCCTGCTCCTCCAACTCTTGTGCCTTGATACATAGACGCGCCCAAGGAACAGCATCCAGTCGCTTAGGCTCTATCTGCTCTCCCGTGTGCAGACAGGAACCGTAGGTTCCATCCTCAATGCGTTCGAGAGCTTCATCGATCATTTGAAGGAGTTTTCGGTCCGAGTTGCTCAAGCTGAATAGAAACTCCTTGGTATAGGAACTGGAGGCTTTGTCGGCCAGGTCCATCGCCTCATCTTTGGAATCCACTTCTCGAACATAAGTCTCCGTTCGTTGAACGCGGTTCACTACCCCTTGCTTTGCAGCGAGTAACTTCTTGTTGTAGCGTTGAAGCTGTTTCTTAGTCATTCCAAACTCCATTATCGGTGGTAGGGAAGGTTCTTGATGATTGACAACGATCGGTAGAACTGCTCCAAAAGCACGACCCTGGCTAATTCATGAGGAAAGGTAAGCCTACTCAACGACATCCTCAAATCGGACTTCTGGAGAATAGTGCTCGGGATTCCCATGAACCCCCCCACCAAAAACGTAATATTCGAGACTCCTCGATTCATAAGGGTTCTCAGAGTGTCCGCTAATTGAACACTCGTTAGTTCTTTGCCCGTTTCATCTAGCGCGACGAGAAATGTGCCCTTGTCCAGCTTCTTCTCGATCAACCTGCTTTCACGATCCTGCTGAGCAGCAACACTTCGAGGATCTGACTTTTTCAGGTCCGGCACGAAGATCCTCTCGCAGGAAACCAGCTTCGACACGCGTCTGAAATAGGCGTCCTCCAGTTCCCTGTAACAATCGCCTTTCGTCTCACCTATCCACAAAAATCTGATGCGCACGGGCAAAAGTCTTAAAGATATACGATATTTCAGATATGAGAACAAGTCTGAACTGGAGATTGTGAGAGATGCGGTCAGGCGATCAGGGCTTCTGCGTCAATCAGTTCGCCATCGTTCCACAGCCGTTCGAGTTTGTAAAACTGCCGAGCTTCTGGGGAGAAGATGTGGACAACGTAATCCAGGTAATCAAGGAGAATCCAGTCAGCACCCTGATACCCTTCAATGTGGCCCGGTGCTGTATGATCTTCCCCTTTTAGTCTCTCCCGGATAGCATCGCAGATTGCCTGGTTCTGGCGCGGATTGAATCCGCTGCAGATGACAAAGTAATCTGCAAACGAGGAGATCTTCGAGATATCGAGGATCACTATATCCGTACCCTTCTTTTCTTCTATGGCCTCGCAGACCATCTTCACCGCTTCAATTGTGTTCATGGTAGAGCTGGTACTTTTCAATATAGTCTAAGACCCTTTCGGGAACATGCTCGTGGGAAGGACGCCCGCCGGATGCGACTAATCTTCGAATCTCTGTAGAACTCACAGGAGGCGCGTTCAAGGAAACCAGGTAGGTACGGCCAGGTATAATGTGGGGGGAGTCTCCCTCTGAAACTGCTATTGCCCGTCTCCCTAACTCAGGTGCAATCTCCAGACCATCCAAACTAACCTCGGCCCCAGGCCGCTGAACGAACACCAGGCAGTGTTCCCAAAGCAGCTTATCACAATCTTTCCAGAGGTGAAGCTCCTTCAGAGAATCACTCCCCCCGATGAAACAGAACTGATCGCCTGGATAATCATCCCGAAGTTGCTGCAAGGTCTCGATGGTGTAGGAGGGCCCTTTCCGGAGAAGCTCCATGCTGGAAGCAAGAAAGTCCCTTTCATCGAGAAGTGCAAGGACAACCATTGCGTAGCGGTGCGACAACTGACTGACACATCGTGACCCCTTGTGTGGAGGCTGCTTCGCAACCATGAAGAGAACGCGGTCTAAATCGAGAATCTCACGGATCTTATTGGCTATATAGAGATGTCCCGAATGGACAGGGTCAAACGTCCCCCCCAGGATTCCCACCTTCACTGATCAAATCCTCCAACGTGTTGCGCATTGCCCATTTCAGTTCCTGCAAGCCCTCCCCAGTGACTGCAGACACCTTCCACAGACGTAAGCCCTGCTTCAAGCAGAATTGCTCAACAGCAGTCAAGCGCTCACTTACGAAAGAGTCCAGCTTTGAAGCCACTATCAATTGCTTCTTCCCAAGCAGTTCACGGTCATAAAGACTCAGCTCCTTGTTGATCGCTTTGATCGCACCGACCGGGTCATCAGGACCTAAGCCACTCACATCGACGAGATGGACGAGAACCTTGCAGCGCTCCACATGTCGAAGAAACTGGTCTCCCAAGCCAGTTCCACTGTGGGCGCCTTCAATCAATCCGGGAATGTCAGCCACGACGACACTCCCATGATCGTCAAAGGTTACCACGCCCAAATGCGGAGACAGTGTAGTAAATGGATAGTCGGCAATCTTCGGGCGAGCTGCTGAAATTGCCGAAATCAACGTTGACTTGCCGGCATTCGGATATCCAACTAGCCCTACATCAGCGAGGACCTTAAGCTCCAGAACGACCCAGAGTTCGTCTCCAGATTTCCCCTCCTGTGCAATCCTGGGAGCCTGATTGGTGGGAGTGGCGAAGGCCGCGTTCCCCCTGCCTCCTTTACCGCCACGAGCAATCAACTCGACACATCCAGGTTCAGTAAAGTCGAATAGGAGTTCCCCGGTTCCATCGTTGACCACCTGGGTTCCTACCGGCGCTTCAACAAAGACATCCTGCCCGTTCTTGCCGTGCCGGTTCTTACCAGATCCATGACCGCCGCGCCCGCCTTTGAAGTGTTGTTTGAATCTGAAAGGGAGCAGTGTATTCAAATGGGAACTGCTTCGGAAGTAGACATCGCCACCTTTCCCTCCATCCCCACCACTAGGCCCACCTCTCGGAACGTACTTCTCCCGTCGGAAGGCCACACAACCATCACCACCATTACCGGCCTTAATAAAGATCTTCGCTCTATCGACAAACATCTGCCTGGGTGGCGATAGCGGGCGGGTCAAACAAGAGGGGAGGTTGATTCCTCGCGTCGAATTGATGTTGAAAAGCCGAAACGGTGACGAGGGGCGCTTTGGTCACTTCCAACGCCGGCGATCCGAACACCAGATCAATTCGCGGCGACAACGTGGACGAATTTCCCAAAATGCCCGCGATTCTGAAAACGTACGTGTCCGTCGATCTTGGAAAACAAGGTGTCATCCCTCCCCCGACCGACGTTCAATCCGGCTTTCAGTGGTGTACCCCTCTGGCGTACCAGAATCGAACCTGCCAAGACGAACTGACCATCGTGACGCTTCACGCCGAGTCTCTTAGACTGGCTGTCACGACCATTCTTTGAACTTCCTAAACCCTTCTTATGTGCCATGGTAATTCGACCTACTCAGTTTCCTTAGCGGCATCGCTCTTCTTTGTATCAGCCTCAGCAGCGACTTCCGCCGACTTGGCTTTGGCCGCGGTAGCCTTCTTGCTCGCACTCGCTTTGGTACTCTTAGAGGCGGCGGCCTTCTTAGCTGTCTTTTTCGGGGCAGCCGCTTCCCTAGACTCCGCCTTACCGACTTTCTTGCTGGTCGGCTCGGGCTTCTTTTCCTTCTTCGTCCTCGGCGCTGCTTTCTCTACCTGCTCGCTGCTCGACTCCACTTTTTCAACCTTTTTGGCGCCGGCCTTTACTGCCGTTTTCGCTTCAACAGTGGCGGCTGCCTTCTTTTCGACTTTCTTCTCTTCTACCGAGGCTGTTGCCTTTTTCGTTTTTGCCTTTGCCGGGCCGGCAGTTTCGATTGATTCGATTTTGACACTAGTCAAGAGTTGTCTATGCCCCGTGCGCCGACGGTACATCTTCCGTCTCTTGAACTTAAAGACAACGATCTTGTCACCTTTACCCTGTTCAACTATGGTTCCAACCACGCGGGCACCGTCCACGGTTGGAGTTCCGATCAGAGGAGCCTCGCCATTACTCACCAGGAGCACTTGATCAAAGACAACTTGATCCCCGACCTCTCCATCAAGGCGCTCCAGATCAATGAGATCGCCTTCGCTCAACCGATACTGCTTTCCGCCACTACTTATCACTGCGTACATCAGCTTCCCTCGTATCTAGAAACTCGGCCCAATCTACTGATCCACATTTCCCACATGCTTACTCCTGCGGTGGCATAAACGTGTATGGAAAGCGGCCCCGGAGCCGTGCAGACACTTCTTCCACGAAAAGAACGAATTATACCCACCTTGTTTTGGCTCTGTCAAAGACGCGAATTGGCGGACTCAATTAGCAAGTGTCAAAAGGTCAAGCAGGTCTGGTTCCCGCATTTCAAGCCTCAAAACTTTGTAGTTCAGGGAATCTCTTCTGAGATTTGGGATTTGGGGCTTGATACTTGATATCCTAGCTGAGATGAAGGTGCACCGTAGATGCTGGTTAACGTTGGGGTTGCTTTGCCTTTCCCTTGGCTCTGTCCGCGGCGAAAACTGGTCGCGGTTTCGCGGTCCGGATGGTGCCGGACAGAGCAGGCAGACCGCCATCCCCTCCGTTTGGACCAAGGACGACTACCTCTGGCGGGTCGAGCTGCCAGGCATCGGTCATTCATCGCCTCTGGTCTGGGAGGACCAGGTGATTGTGTCTTCCGCCTTGGAAGCGGATGGTACGAAGATCATTCAGTCCCTGAGAGCGACTGATGGGAGCCTACTCTGGGAGACACGGTTCCAGCTGGATCCCTCTGGCCTTGGCAGATCGACCTCACATGATAAAGCCAGTCCGGCCATGGACGAGGAGCGCGTGTATTTGACATGGGCTTCCACGGGCAATTATCACGTGGCTGCTCTGGACCGGCGTAGCGGTGACGAGGTATGGCGGCGCAACCTGGGCTCTTTCGAAGCAGAGCATGGGGCGGGTGCCTCTCCGATCCGGTTTGGAGACTTACTGATCGTTCCCAACGACCAGGCTGGCCCCAGTTCGACGCTAGCCCTCGATTGTGAAACCGGGGCGACGCGATGGAGCGTTGGCCGACGCTCAGGGACGACCGCCTATTCTACACCGGCCATTTACCGTCCGAATACTGGTGCGGCTCAATTGATCCTTGCTTCTACTGCACATGGAGTCAGTAGTTTCGACCCTAACACGGGCAGGCTCAACTGGGAATTGCCCGATGTGTTTGGCACGATCCGTGTAACCGGTTCGCCGGTTGTGGCAGGAGGGTTGATCTTTGCTCAGTGTGGAGCGGGCGGCACAGGTAAGCGGATGGTTGCCATAAGGCCTCCAGATCCGGCTGCCGGGAATACCGCTGAAGTCGCATACGAGGTCGAAGGCTCCATTCCATATGTTCCCACTCCGGTTGCATATGGTAATTGGCTCTTTGTGTGGAACGACTCCGGCATTGTCAGTTGTATCGACACCCGTACCGGAGAGCGAGTCTGGCGTGAGCGCGTCGGTGGAAGCTACTTCGGTTCCCCAGTCCGCGTTGGTGATCGGATCTATTGTGTATCGCGCGAGGGTGAGGTGGTGGTGCTGGGCGCTCAGCAGGAGTTCCAGCTGCTGGGGCGAATTGATCTGGAGGAACCGAGCCATAGCACTCCGGCGATAGCGGATGGTGTGATGTACCTGCGTACTTTCTCACATCTGATGGCGCTCGCCGCAGACTAGTTTTCAAATGACAAATGCCAAGTGGCGAGTGACAAATGGGTGCGCGACCAGGATCTCGGCAGGTTCACCCAGTTGAGCGACCAGTTGCTGTTGCGCCTGCGAGAGTCGAGCCGCCGGGCGATTCTCCAGCAGCGGTTTTTCAAAACGTTCGCCTCCATGTTTCAAGCCTCAAGACTTTGTAGTTCCAGGGAATCTTCTTTTGAGATGTGAGGGTTGGAATTTGGGATTTCCGTGTGATGCCCTGACTACGAGACAAATCGTCGTGGCCCTCGAAAGTATCTCCCGTGCGTCAGAAGATCGGAGCAGCTATGATCAAGCTCACTGAGTTTTGCCAAGCGCGGCGTAGCAGAATTCCAGTGCAGCGCCTTGTTATATGTGTTTTGAATAGAAGGTATGTAAGGCGTCAATCGCCTGATCAACGTATTCTTTGTTAGCATAGGTTGGCACATGTCTTGCGAAATTGATGATTTTCAATTCTTTTTTATCATGTAAGATTTCTGCGATGAATCGTTCCGAGTACGATTTTGTAAATGCCTCACTACCGACAATGCCAAGATAAGGTATCGCTAGGTCTTTAGCGTAATCCAAAACATGAGAGGAATAGGGGACACTGTTTTTCTTGTGACAGGATATTACGTCCTGAGGAGCGCAACCTGAAAAGCTACGAAAAGCTGAGAAACACTAGTAATTAAGCAGGTCTTCGCTAACCAAAACGCGTGATTCCTTGAGTAAAACTACGATTTCGAAGTGGACGATAAGTGGACGGAAGACTTCTCCTCCTCGGATTTCGTCGGGAATCTGTCAGGCCAGACAAGAGCGGAATCGACTCTTTCTATTTCGCATTTCTCCCGACCCTGGACGTTGTCGGTAGAGCATGGCTCTCCAAGGTACTAACCGGCAACGGCATCCTGAAAACAGCGCCTTCTACCAATGTCTGGAAGATTGCTGGGAAGAGTTCAAGGAAACTTATCCCGTTTGTGCGAAAAAGACCAAGGGCCGCTGCGTCCCCTTGTGGAGAAGACCGTTGAGCGGTTTCTCGACTGTAGAATCTACCACAACGGATTTGCCCGGGTGCGTTGTCCCGACTGCCGGCAAGAATATCTGCTGGCCTTTTCCTGTAAAACCCTGTGCGGATCTCCTCCTCCCCGGTTGTTTTCCCACAAACTGGAGACCTTCCTTCAGTCTTTGACGCCCCGGCAGGCTCGGCAGGACAGAGCCTCATCCGACTCACTCTTCTGGGAGGAGGTCCCGGTCTATGACCTCATAATACCCGTGTATCTTTCTTCTGGGCGATCCGGCTGAGTTGAAGCCCCAGTGAGAAGTCATGCCTGGATGGCTGGTTTTCAGACTCCGAGTGTCTATCGAAACCCAGCTGTTTCGTGACTTTGAGAAGATTTCAGCTTGTGATTCTTCTAGAAATGGTCGGGTTCCGAAAAAGGCCACTTCCTGTATGATCAAAGTCTGTTCAGTATCGGCGGCTACTTTGGATCAGAATCACCGTCGATTTCACGGAGAATCGCCAAAAGCAGATCATTCGAGGGTTGGGAACTCAGTGATTCTCAGCTTAGCCGCACCATAGGGTATCAACACCAACTCCTCCAAGGGCTGATCAGAGGCCACCGGACTTTGAGGAGGAGGCGCCGCCGCGTTTTTCTCTAGAGTCCACTCTGGAAGGAGTCGGCCCTTCACTCTGGCGATGATAGGAGCACCCTCCGGGCTAAACGGATTCTCCCCGACTTCACGCTTCTCAAAAGTAACGGACCGCTGTGGATCCTCGCCATCGATCTGCAAAGCGTAATTCCAACGACTGGTTGGAAAAACCTGCCAGGTAGCATGGGGCTTCTGACCATCATAATGCTGCCACGACTCTCCCACCTTGAGACTGAAAACCAGGGGGCCCTTGACGATCGTAGTCGCGTTATTGAACCGGCGTTCAGTGGAGAGGGGCATGGGGAGGGTCAGGGTAATCTCAGTTGTACCTCTCCATTCGCGCTCTACCGTATGAAACCTGCCGGTTTCCAGGCTCGACATTGTCCCGCCGGCAATCTGAATTGTGGCGTTTTCAGCCCAGCCAGGAATCCGAAGGTGCAGGGGAAACAGGACCGCGCTTTCACTGGTCACCTGGAAATTGAGCACTTCATCAAATGGATAGTCCGTGGAGAGTTCCACTGAGACACCGATGCCCTTGATGCGTGTCTCAACGAGCGAGGGACCATACGCAACTGCGGCCAGCCCTTCTTCAGCTGTTTTCATCCAAAGATGAGATGCAAATTTAGGCCACCCCTGGTGCATATTGGCTGTACAGCATCCGTAGTTAGTTTCCAGGCCATACATGTTGGCGTCAGAGCCATTAGTGGTGTAGAGGCGATCATTGCTCACCTTGGTAACCGCCTGATTTGCCTGTTGCACATACTGCCGAGCCCACATGTCTGGTTTGAATGCGGCCGGCAAAGCGTTAAAGGCAATTTTCTCCATGCGATCACCGAACTCGGCGTTACCGAGTATCTGAACCAGAATTTCAAGAGAGTACAGATACTCTACTACCGCACAGGTTTCGGTCCCCTGCGAAGGCATCTTGCCGGCAAAACACTCGTCCCCGCTAAAAACACCGGAAGCCTGACCATGGTACTTGTCGAGGACCTTGATGGCCTCCAGGGCCATCTCACGCTCCTTGTCATTGCTCGACTGTCGATACCAGACGCCCGGGGCTTTGACTCCCATCGCGTTGTTGACGACATGGCTCTCATGTTCCCACTTGTCAACTTTTTCCTTGTGCGGCAGATCGGCAAAATGGGCCACCCAGTCGTAGCCTTGTCGTTCCATTTTCTCCGCCAAATCCAAGAGCCACGACTCACCCGTCTTGTCGTAAAGCCAGTGCACACTTACAACGCCATCCTGCCAGCGCATCTTGTTCCAGTCGAACAGAGGTCTCTCGTCAAGTTGCCGGTCAAGGGTCCTCAGGAACTTTGTCAGCGCAGGTACAACTCTCTTGTCGCCATTAGCCTCTTCCCACTGCGTGAGTACTTTCATCATGACGAAAACAGGCCAGGGGTCTCGGCCCTTATAGTTACCTTTCAGGCTCTTTTCGGGGCCCAGCCAACCATCTTCCGCCTGATGCTTCAGCGCATAATCGACAAAGAGCTTTGCCTTCTTTTTCAGCTTCTCATCATCCAAAAGGAAGGCCAGAGGGACAATTCCATCCAGCCAGTAGGGAGCTCGCTGCCATCCTTCAGCCTCCCCCCCAATCCAGCCACTATCTTTGATATCGGGCCAAAATTCATCGAGATGCCCACTCAGACCATCGGCCTGAATCCTCAGCTGGCCCTTTAGCCACCCGGCGGGACGAATTTCGCCCAAGGGCAAGTGTTCATAGCGAAGTTCTGCCAATCTAGTTTTGGCTGCGCTCACTTCCATGCCACTCTGAACCCACCAGGCGAACACCCCCAAAACCATGCCGGCCATCGCCAGATACAAGAAAGACCAACGGTGAGATCCCCTCGTCGAAAAAACGCCTAAACTCATTTCTTTCCTCCTCAGACATTCAGGTCCACTTCACTCACGGGAGTTGAGCAGTCTGGCTTCCTAGCGTATCAGAGGAAAACACTGTCTTCCCGTCCATGATCCCCTGCAACCCTGCTCCTCTCTTATAACGACTCCCGCCCTGGTCACAAAAGATCGTGACTTGATGACCCTGAGGAATAGGGGGAATAGGGGACACTGCTTTTCTTGTGGGGACAAGGGACGACAAGGTGAGGTGCGGACTCTACGCCCTGATGCCGAGTTTATTGCCTGCTTAAATACGTTGGCCGGACGCTGAGGGGCAAGGGGCCGAGATCGAGTCCGTGCGAACGATCAAGAATCGAGTGGTTTCGACGTTCCTGAAGCCTGAATTGAGTGGTCAGGGGTCTCGGGGTACGGTCAGGGCGTGCAGTTTCGGTCTCAGGACGCAATCGGCCTTCGACCCCGCTCTTCCACCGCCGAGATCGGGGTACAGGCTCGACTGACGTTTACGAGGTCGGCCGGCGGCTCAGATTGAAACGTAATTGCTGCGTTGTTCGCGCAAAGCGTACAGATTGCCGACTCCCAACGGGATCGGGTTCTTTCGCCGGGTGT
>JAUVSF010000133.1 GCA_030597245.1 Acidobacteriota bacterium | reverse complement strand
TGATCGGTCTGCTCCAGGAAAACCCTCCGTTCTGCTAACTCTGCAATCTTTCTCCATAAGAGGCCATTCAATTCGTCATCGGTCAGTCCCCCAGGATCTGGAAACTCAAGCGGCGGAAGTGAGATGGAAGGCAGCAAACCCATTTCCCTCTCCTCGTATTCGACGACGTTGCGCCAAAACTGCTCGAGAACCTCCGGAGGGGCTTCAGCGGCCTCGAACGTTGTGAACTCGGTGCCAAGCAACTCCTCCACCCGATGCTCGAGCTTCGCGATTCTCTCCTGTTGTGTACAGAATTCCAACTCTTCCCAGTCAAAGGCTCTTGGTTCACCCATGTTCGCTATCCTCCGATTGCTACTGTCCATGTTGCAGTATCTTCCTGTCACTTATAACGCTCAAGATTGAAAATCTGTGAGGGGAAGCAGGGGACGGTCCCCATCATTCAATTGTGAATGGTGATTTTTGAATTGTGAATGACCGCACTCTGTTCCCTGTGTCCTGACCGCGCCCTCCCATTCACCATTCACAAATCAAAATTGAAAGCCTTCCTGCTGCGTCTTCACAAACGCTTCAGAGTTCTTCAGGTTTTCTTCTGACTTCCTGCGGACTTCTTCAGCTCCGGCAGGGTACTCCTGACACAAATAGGAGGACCTGCCGTGAGGGAATCATTTGCGACTTCGATCGCGCCGATCGTGTTTTTGCTCTCGACGTTATTGGCTGTGGAATGCCATGCCGGCGCACAACTCGTCCGGCTTCCGCTGTCTGAAGAATACTCGAACGCAGCCGCCACCGCCGCCATCACTCTGGCCTGCTCTGAAGCGCTGGACACTCTCAGAGATTTCTTCTTCAGCGAGAATGTGCCGTTCAGAACTAACCTGATCCGTTCTCAGGGGGGCTCTCCATGCCATGTCTTTTACAAACCAACGCTCCCAGACTTCCGTGCGTTTCCGGACGACTATCCTATAGCTGAACTAATGTTCAATGTGGACTCGCTTTCCTTCCTGGCAACGAGCACCTCAGGGAGAGGTGACTCGGTCAGCGCCCTGGAAAAGATTCTGTACGAGACCGAGCGCTCTCTGCGAATCTCCATCTCGCTTCCTACCCGGTTGCATTGGAAGGTGTACGAGCGAGCCAAAGAGATTCGTTTCGGCGATCTCAACCACTTGATCGCTTTGAAGAGCCAGGGCGCCGAGTCCAGCTTGGGATGGGTCCAAGACTACATCAAGGCAGGTAGCTCGAGCCGTGGTGTCACGGTACTGGTTCCCCATAGGATCTTCGAGGGGGATCCCGCTAATGGTCCACGATATGTTTCGTTGATCAAACGACTCAGCCAGGATGATCCCCGCATGGTCCAGTCGAAGTTGGCCTGGGAGGGCGGAGATCTGCAGTTCACGCTGGACCCGAAGGATCCAAAGAAGTTAATTCTCTACTATGGAGCCGCTGCAAAACCATACTGGGGAACGGCCCTGACACCAGCCGAATACGAGTACGTGCTCACTCTGGAATTTGGCGCCGACCGCGCCGTTGATCTCAGCGGGCTGGCTCCTCACGTGGACTACTTCGTCTCTTTCCTACCGAGGGCCAAAACGGCTCTTATCAGCATCCCGGAAACCAGGAACTACGAGCTGGCCCTAAGTGCTGTGGGAAGGCTGTTAGACCGCTTCGAAGGCCGCAGGCAGCCTGGGTCGCTCCTCGAGCTGAGAGATAGCCTCAATGAAACCGGTCCGATCGCCAGGGACCGGGTTAGGCACGCCATCGACTCGGTAAGGGAGGATAAGGCCGGATGGTTCTTCGAAATAGACCACAAACTCGGGGAACGAATTGAGTCATTCGTAGAGGCCTTCTGTCCTGATCGACAGAGCTGCTTCTCGTTGACCAATCAAGAACGGATGATCCAACTGGACCCAACGTTGTTTAGCGAGTGGGTCAATGCTGCCCACAGTGTGAGGAGTGAACAGGGAATCCTGGATGCTCACCTCGACCTGATCGCAAGTCAAATGAACGAGGTACCGGACTACATCAGTCAAAGGACCCGTCAAAAGATCGGCGAGTTAGAAGCTCTCGGCTTTCGGGTCGTCCGTGTTCCCGCCCTTCGGGTCAACATGGACCAGGAGAGAGGCTGGCCCGGGGTCAGCTACGTAAATCTTCTGACAGTCGGAGATCAACTCTTCCTGCCTCAGTTCGGGCTTGGAGAGGCCGAAGATCGGTTCTTCGAAGAGCTCGCCAGAGAGCTTCGTCCCAACTACTCGATTGTTCCAGTTTTTGCCAGGGATATACTGATCAAGAGTGGAGGCCTCCACTGCCTTGCAGGCATCATCCGGAGCCCAGAGCGTGTCACGCGCGTAAAGCCTCGAGGACAAGTCTCGCGACAAACGGTGGCAAACGAGCCGATCAACACACCACCATTCCTCAGATAACCGGAGTTCGCGACTCCAGGGAATCCTTTGCAATTCAGGACCAGGACCTAATCGGGTGTAGTAGAAGAGTCGTGCTCGAGGCGCTACCCGCGGCCGGCTCCCATCGACCACCACGAAAGCAACACCGTCGTCCCCCAACTTCAACCGCGACTCTATGAGCCCCGACTCGAATAATGCTAGGATTGTTGCAAGCATCGATCCTACCCATTGGAGGAGAATACTTGAAGGGAGACTTTTATGTTGGTGATTGGCTGGTTCAGGACCACCTGAACCTCATCAGCAGAGGCGGCGAGTCCAGGCACCTGGAACGTAAGAGTATCGAAGTTCTGATCTATTTGGCGCAGCACTGCCAGGAGGTCTCCTTGAAAGAACGGATCATTCAGGCAGTCTGGCCCGACACCTTCGTCACGGATGCCGTCCTGACTCACGCGATCACCGAGCTACGCAAGGCCTTTGGAGACGATTCCAAGAACCCTCGAGTGATTCAGACCATTCCCAGACGAGGCTATCGATTGATCGTGCCTGTCTCCGAGGCCGAGTCGGAATCCCGTTATCGGATCTTGCAACGTCTGGGCCAGGGTGCCATGGGTGAAGTCTATCTGGCTGAAGATCGTCTGCTTAAACGGAAGGTCGCCTTGAAGTTTGTGCTTCAAGAGGAGGAACAGGACGTGAAATGGAAGCGGCGACTACAGCAAGAAGCCCTAGCGGCAGCGGCCCTGGATCATCCGTTTATTTGCAAGATCTACGAAACCGGTGTGCTGGAGGGACGACCGTTCATCGCCATGGAGTACGTTCCGGGGCAAACGCTGGAAGAGAAGTTGTCTGGAGGATGCCTCTCGGCCGCCGAAGCTCTCAGTATTGCGATCGACATTGCGCAAGCCCTGGAGATCGCCCATGACAAAGGAGTGGTCCATCGAGATCTAAAACCTTCCAATGTTGTTTTGACCGATCAGGGCCATCCGAAGATCACCGACTTCGGTATCGCCAAACAACTACCCTTGGAAGGGGATGGGGTGCAAGACCGGACAGATACGATAACGGGAGGCGTAAGGGCATCCGGTACCCTGCCCTACATGTCCCCGGAGCAGGTCAAGGGTCGGACGGCGGACTTTCGAAGCGACATCTTCTCTCTGGGTGTCGTTCTCTATGAAATGCTCACGGGCGCAAACCCTTTCCGAAAGCAACTGGCAATGGAAACGGCCGCCGCTATCCAGACTGAGACCCCGGCGCCTCTATCCGATCATATTGACGGAATCCCGGATGGGCTCGGGCACGCCGTAAGCCGGATGCTAGCCAAAGAGCCGGAAAAGCGTTACGCGTCCAGCCACGAACTGGCCGCAACTCTCGCGGAGTTGTGGGCGGCTGCGATGCTGGCCAAAGATCCAGACCGGCGCTACAGGTCAAGCCATGATGTCAAGACGGATTTCGTACGGCTAGTGGAAGATCCAGACAACTCCACCGCCGAGATCCACACGCCGGCACCAGCGACACCAACGCCGCATAAGGGATCTTCCTCGTCCAAACTATGGATGGGACTGGTCGCTGTTGTTATGGTTCTCTTACTGGCGTTGGTCCTGTGGAACTGGGATCAAGGGAGTCCCCCGGAACCGGTGGTTGATGCTGGTCGTAAATCTATCGCCGTTTTGCCGCTGGAAAACCTCAGCGCCGATCCCGAGAACGAATACTTTGCTGACGGGATCACCGAGGACATCACGACAGAGTTGTCCAAGATCGGCGATCTGAAGGTCATCGCCAGAACCTCCGTTATGAGCTTCAAAGGAAGTGACAAGAGTCTTAGGGAGATCGCTCGGGAACTGGGCGTGGCCACACTGTTGGAGGGCAGTGTGCGGAAGGCGAGTGAGAGAGTGCGAATAGTGACCCGGTTGGTTGATGTGGAAACGGGGGAGCAAGTGTGGGGGGAAGCCTATGATAGGGACCTCACCGATATCTTCGAGATCCAGAGCGACGTGGCCCAGCAGGTTGCAGCAGCTCTCAAGGTGGAACTTTCTCTTGCTGAGAAGAGCCAGATCGAGAAGATACCCACCACGAATGTCCAGGCTTACGAACTGTATATGATGGGTCGTCATTTTCGATATCAGGAGACACAAACCAGCTGGCCGAAAGCAGTTGAGTCTTTCCAGCAGGCAATAGAGGCAGATCCCAACTACGCCCTTGCTTATGCGGGGTTGGCTGAAGCCTATCTGGGTTTGGGTGGATGGTTCGGCCGACACGAATGGGTGGACGATGCAGAACAGGCTGCTCGACGGGCACTCGAGCTGGATGACAGCGTCCCCGAGGCCCACGTTGTAATGGGAATGATCCGGTATTCCGCTTACCAAGACTTGCCCGGCGCCGAAGCCGAATTTCAGCAAGCCCTGAAACTGAATCCCCGCCATGCCGCTGCCCACCGCGAATACGGTTTGTTGCTGTTTCGAGCGCTGGGCAGATTGGACGAGGCTTTGGTCCATTTGAAACGTGCCCGCGAACTGGACCCTTTGTCTCCCCATGCGAATGCAAATCTGGCAGAAGGCAACACGGCTGCTGGCGCCTTTGATGAGGCCATAGAGAACAGCGGGAGGGTACTGGAGCTCGAACCGAGCTCGTGGGGTGGCCCCTTTAAACTGGGCAATGGCTATCTGGGTCTGGCTGAATACGAGAAAGCTGACCACTGGTTCAACAAGGCTCTGGAAATCGAGCCCAACCAATGGGTTCTTCGGGGCTTGGCCATGAGTCTTCTGAGGCAGGGTAAAGTAAATCAAGCTGCTGAGATCAGTGAGCGCCTGCTTGCCCAATGTGGTCGAGTTTCCCCCTTTCTCGACCTTGAAGGACTCATCCTCCTCAGACAGGGCAATGAGGAAGAGGCCCGAGTCTATCTGGAGGAGTCCCTTCAGCTCACCCCTTCGGGCCAAACATCTTCTTCCCTAATGCGTTCTTCGACTCTTTTGGGCTACTTGCTGTGGGAGAAAGACCGGGTAGCGGCTGAGAAAATGCTCTCTAAGAGTCTGGTGTCTGACGGTAAGGAAAGGATCGTTTCCGGAGCAGAATCCGGGCACCCCGATTGGCTTTATGACATTGCCATGGTGTCTGCCGTCCGAGGCGAGAAGACAGAGGCCTACCAGTGGCTGCAAAGAGCCATCGACGGTGGCTGGCGAAATTTCGACTTCGCATCGAAGGAACCGATCTGGGCGGACTTTCATGATGAGGAGCGCTTCCAGCAGATGATGGCTGATGTGAAAGCCAAAGTAGATGTTATGCGCCAACGTGTGCGGGAGATGGAAAAGGAGTGGGATTCAGCACTTGGGTGATGATGTTGGGAACGCCCCCCACAAGTTGCACAACTTCCCTTTTCCGACCCCCATCATTCGCCATTCGACACTTGACACTAGTCATTTGACATTTCCACGATTTGACATTTGTCATTTGCATCATTTACCTCGCCGGCTCATCTCGCGTTTTTTGACTTTCGTTCGTTATCTTTATCAGGAGGAGAACGAACATGAAGAAACAACCCACGAATTCCAAAGAACGCGCCATGTGCTACCTCTGTTTTGGCTCCTACGACAGATCCCGCATCGGGACTCACGTGAAGCGATGCAGTTGTCGCCTCGACGACGTCAGAGAAATCGCCGGCCGCCACAGGAACCCACCAAAGGCCTTCATTCTGATGGCAGTTTTGGAGCACGCACCTGAATACTGGCTCTGCGTGGAAGCCCATGTGACTGCACAGCTGCTGGATCTCGCCAACTTCTTCCATGATATGTGGCTACCATTACCCTTCATCGACGAGGGTGGCTTCGCAATCTCCGACAAGCGACTGCCGAAACCGGGCCCCGAGCCCACAGACCGGACGATGGACGTCCGCCTCGAGACGCTACTGGGGGTCAAAGATGATTTCTTCTCTCTACCGACGTCTGCCGACGCACCGCTCATCACCATCAAGGTCCTGGCCAAAGTAGACACCTGTTTCCTGCACCGCCCCGTAGACGTCCTGGCCCGCCCCCTCCAACCACCCCAGGAAGAGAAAGTAGCACGCGTCATGTAACCCCACACCTCCTTAACCCCTCGTTCGGGGCCTGAAAGGGACTTGGGGGAGGGAAGATAAGCATCTTGCTTGTCATGAAGCGGGTCACGACGACCTGGAAGGTCATCCTCCCGGAGGATAAGCATCCTTGCTTGTCACTTTGGGGTTAGCTGTTCGGTGACGACCTGGAAGGTCATCTTCCGGTCACCACGGAACTATTTGCAGGCGATCGGAAGATAAGCATCTTGCTTGTCATGAAGCGGATCATGACGACCTGGAAGGTCATCCTCCCTTCCCAACCGAGGCTACTGCGGAGCACCGAAGGTGCGCTGTTTAATAGCCCGGGGTGGAGCGAAGCGGAACCCCAGGTTGGGAATCCGGTCTTATCATTTGACACTTGTCATTTGCCATTTGACAATGTCTCGCCCCTCTCCCTCTTCTATTCTCTCTCGGGAAAGGCGAGTCGAGCCATTCGTTTCTGCAGAGACACGAGGTACTCACGGATTTCCTCGGCGGAGGCTCCTCCCGGCACGAAGGCGTCGTCCCCGATCGTGATTTCTGACAGCACCCAGGCAATCTGAGCGGGAGTCAAACCAGCGTCTTTCGCTCGGGCGCGGGGAATCACGTCCTCCACTCGGAAACCGTTCTTCTCAAGGGCGAGGACATCCACAAGATCGCGAATCTCGGCACGCGAAAGGAGCGTGCAGAGTTTGTTAGCCAGTATCTCCTCGGGGGGATCGACCCGGATAGTTCCGAAAGTCCTCTTCTCCGGACCTTCTTCGACGGAAAGATCGCGAACGAGGTCCACCAGGATGCTCTCGTTATGACGCCTGAGCAGTAGCCTTCGGAATGCGGGGGCTGTTCGAATTCTTTCGACTATTGCGTCCACCTCCGAAGCGGCTCGGACCAGGGAGTCCTCCCCGTCATCGAGAACATCAGAGCCCACAAACAGGTCGAGATCGTTCGTCTCTCGGTGTCCAAGATAGAAGCCCGCCAATGCCGCTCCCCCGGTAAGAAAGAACTGCGTCTCGTGTCGGAAGAAGGCTTTGAGGAAATCGAGCTGAAGCGGCGTCAGTCTACTACGGATCAAGGAGCTTCTCCTCCCGCCAGATCTCGAGTAGAAGTCGCCAGAATCCGCGACGCAGTCCGAGATGAGGAACGAGATGCGGCCAGATTCGATTTATTTCCTCGGGCGTCGTGAACCGCCATACGTCAGTGTCCCTTGCCTCCCGGAGGATCTTCCCCAAAAGACGACAGCGCTCCGGCGGCGAGGCAGTCCGAAGGCGCTCCCTGAGCTGCGCCATCGTCATCGGCTCATCCCAAAGAAAGTACGGAATCGCCGAAGGATCATCAAGATCGGTAGTGAGTGGAACGCTCATCCTGACTTCCTTGTTAAGTGTCGAGCATACCACACGGAATGTCTGAATCAAGATGGGCCCGACCGAAAGGAACACTGGCGTGCCGGAGAGCATTTGCGGCCGCATTTCGCATTTTTTCATTCCTCTTCGTTATTTCTATCAAGAGAAAGACGAACATGAAAAAAACAAGGCCCGAAATCCAAAGAACGCTCCCTATGCTACCTCTGAGACGTAACAATTCTCAACCGGACCCCTGAGGGATTTGCGATTGACGATTTTCGATTTTCGATTGGGTTGCGAGATCCTTCCGCAGTCCTATCATTCGACATTTGTCATTTGTCATTTGTCATTTGTCTGACACTTGACATTTCCCCGGACTCCCAGGGCATATGGGCCTTGGGCAGCTTCGCATCTCTCTGAAACGGCGGTGTCTCCTTCGCCGGTATAGAATCATCGGGCCAGTCGGCCTGCCAGAGGTCCCGAGCCAGATCGTCGGCGTGGTATCTGAGATAGAGTTCGATATCTTCCTCGCTATAGCCTCCCAAAATGTCGAAATGGACAGCCCCGTTCTCTGGGACCGCCTCGGTAGTGCATTCCTTCATCTCCGGGGAGCAGAGCCAGGAGTAGAGCTCCCGGTCGGAAAGATGATCGGTCTGCTCCAGGAAAATCCTCCGTTCTGCTAACTCTGCAATCTTTCTCCATAAGAGGCCATTCAATTCGTCATCGGCCAGTCCCCCGGGATCTGGAAACTCAAGCGGCGGAAGTGAGATGGAAGGCAGCAAACCCATTTCCCTCTCCTCATATTCGACAACATTGCGCCAAAATTGCTCATGAAGCTCCGGAGGGGCCTCAGCGGCCTCGAACGTTGTGGGCGGGGCGCCATACAGCTCCTCCAGCCGCTGCTTGAGTTTCCTGATTCTCTCCTCTTGTGTGTAGGATTCCAACTCTTCCCAGTCAAAGGCTCTTGGTTCGCCCATGTTCGCTATCCTCCGATTGCTACTGTCCATGTTGCTGTATCTTTCTGTCACTTATAACGCTCGAGATTGGAAATCTGTGAGGGGAAGCAGGGAACGGTCAACATTTGATTGCCAACACGTAAGGTCGCCAGGAATCCCCTGATCTGGCGTCGCTGCGGTTTCAAACGTCAAACTCGTAATAGAATTGACAGACCACAGTACCGCGTGCTGTATCGGGTCGAGAGTAAGCGAATACTCGTGGAGGTTGTTAGTGTCACGGCCCACGACTACAGAAAGAAGTAAATATGGGCGATTATCGAAAGGCACAGAAGCGAATCGAGGTATCGGTCGGGGAATCGGTCCGGATCATCCGTGAGTTGCAGGAGCTGAGTCAGAACCAGTTGGCAAGGCTGACAGGCATTCCCCAGTCGACGATTTCGGCCATCGAACGGAACAGGGTTAATCTCGGTATCGAACGCACCAAGGTGCTCGCGAGAGCCCTCAAAGTGCACCCAGCGGTTCTCGTTTTTCCAAGCTGGGACGTCGAGCGGGAATCGGCGGCTTGACATCTCGGCACACCCGAGATTATCTCTCGCTGCGCGCGGACCCTGGGGATTTTCGATTGTCGATTGGGAGACAAACTTCTCAACAGCCTCCTCATTTGAAATTTGTCACTTGTCATTTGACATTTCCACGATTTGTCATTTGCCGGTCTGTACAGAATAGAGGTATGAGATGAAAACAGTAACTCTGACTGAGTTGCGTAGTCATGCGTCCGGCCTGTTTACACTGGTTGAAAAAGGAGAGACGATCCTCGTGCTTCGCCATGGGCGGCCCATTGCCGAGGTCTCTCCCGTTGAGAACCAGGAAAACTCACAACCGTCATGGAAGAAACCAGCCCTACGTCTCTCGACTAAGGGCTCGGGGCTTTCTTCCGCCATTTTGGAGGAGCGAACACGTGAAGGCGTATCTTGATTCCTCCTCATTCGCAAAACGTTTCATTGATGAGGTCGGAAGCGGCAACTTTCCGCGGCAAACCGCGCGGGACTGAAGGCCAATTCAGTATGAGCAGCCAACCAGAGCATTGACCATTAGCAGTGCGTATTCCGCTGTTGGAAAGTCCGCTCATTCGTCATTCGCCATTCGAAGGCTGCAATTCGAACTGAATGACCCTGATTCATGGTCAGCTGACTGTCTTTGAACCCAGGGGCCGGAGCACCGAAGGTGCGGTGCTTAATAGCCTGGGGTGGAGCGAAGCGGAACCCCAG
>JAUVSF010000073.1 GCA_030597245.1 Acidobacteriota bacterium | reverse complement strand
GGCTTGGGAATTCGGGTCCGTAGAAGCTCCAATCGGGGTGGCGACCCAACTGCATGATCCGCTCGTTGAATCGATCAATTGGCTCAAAAAAGGCCAGCGGATCGGCTGCATGAATCAATACCGGCATCCCCAACTCACCACACTTCTCCCAGATTGGGTCGAGGCGTGGGTCATCGATGGGCACAATCTTTCCGCTCTTGTCTCTAATGGTGAGACCCAGATCTTTAAAGATCTTCAAGCCCGCTGCCCCTGACTCATTTGCCTCCTCCAGAAACTTCACCCATTTTGAAATGAAATCAGGTTGGTCAATCTCCGAGAAATCGATATTGACGAGGATTTCAAACCGGGCGGGAGCGAAACGCTTGTAACGGTTCAGCATACTCTCAAGTCGTTTCCCCCATCCTCCGCTCAGATTTACCGCATAGGAAATGCCCAACCGGTCCATGGCCTCAACCAAGCCCTGCGGATCCGCTTCGAGTTCCCAGTGGCAGTGAACGTCTGCTACCTCAAACTTGGGCTTTTTCAGGATGTGATGCTCCGTCTGAAGCATTGAGGTGGGTTGGTAGAACTTGTAGAGCTCCAGAATACGCGTTGCCAGTTCCCCGGCTTCTCCCTCCACCTGGGACTTACCGATGATGAATAGAGACAACGACAGCATGGCTGCAACCAGAACAGCAAAAAGGGATCTTGGTGGTTTCCACATTCCTCTAATCTCCCTCATATCGGTCAACAGAGCTATGGAAAGGCAACTTGTGGCTGGCGTTTCCAGTCCCCAACCCACGGAAAAGGTGGGCCTCGAACACTCAGCCTCTAAACCGGGACGGCTCCACTGTCCACCTTATCCTGGGAGAGCTCATCAAGCGTCTCAGAATCCCAGCTGGCGAAACAGGACACTCATATCCTCGCCTGACACCGGGACACAGGGAGATATCCGAGGAGCCCGCACAGCGACCCAGGGATCTGTATCTTCGCGAGGTTCAAGTTTGACACCCAGGCCCAGAAGATTTTGCCACTCGGACCTCCAATGGTCCCCATAGCCTGTCAACAAGGCAACTGAACCAGGGTTCGCCAGCACACTTACTATCCGCCAAGTCAAATCGGCTGCTTCACGGAAGCCGATGTTCATGCTCTGGATTCCCATAGGTAGAGCAAGATGTGCAGAATCGCCAACCAGCCAAACACGGCCGGTACCAAAACTGCTGGCCAGACGCCTTTCGAAACGAATGGCGGCCGACCACAGTACTTCTTTCACCGGCGCTGAGAACCATGGAGCTCGTTCGGCAATCAACTCTTCCAGCTTCTCCTGGGTCACGTACGGATAGGGCTCGTCACGGAGTTGCACGAGTAGTCTGCTTTTTACCCGCGCATCAGTCTTCTCCAGCCCTGCTGCAAGTTCGAAGCTCCACCGAAAACGGCCGTCATTCATAGGCCACAATACACTGGTGCTATCTTCAAGAAGTACGATCTGAAGCTCATGGAGAGCCTCAGCGTCGGTAACAAACTCAAAAACTGCGAACACGTGAGCATCCCCTTGATCTTCATAGTCAAACTCGAGGAGTCTTCTCACTGCTGAGCGATGGCCATCCGCTCCCACAACGATTGAGGCCTGGGTCTCGAAGCTCTTATCAACAACCCACTCCGTCCGGGCCACGCTGTAACCGGTCGACTCCTTCGAAAGTCGTTCTATGTGGGCCGACACTGAGTCCACCTGCTGCTCCAGGCCGGCGATTCTATGGTTCCACAGAATCTTGACTCCACGTTCCACGAGTTGCTCTCTCAGGGCTTCTTCCAGGGCCTGCTGCGGCAAGACAAGTACGAAGGGGTAGTCTCCGGAAAGAGCGTCGAGCTTTACTTCAGCGCGCTTTACATGTTCATAGAAGCCCACTGAATCCACCCGGTTGCCCTTATCGACCAGAGCATCGGCTATTCCCAACTCACCGAGCAGATTCAACGAGGCAGGATGCAAAGCCAGTGCATAACTTCTGGAAGCACCTCGCCACTGTTCCTCGAGCACCTGGACTTTGACTCCCTTTTCAGCCAACTGGAGTGCGGTGAATAGACCAACAGGGCCACCCCCTACAACCAGGACATCCGTTTTACGTTTAAGCATGGCGATAACCCAATTCCGCTGAACTGCAATTTCCGACGCACTGGGCCTCACGGAGATGAAGTCCCAGGGATCTCGTGAGCCAAAAGCAGTTTAGTCCGAGCACTCCATAGGGTCAAGGAAGGTTGAACTGGGAGCCGGGAGCTGGGGGCCTCCTTCGCTCTTCGAGCTATGGAGGACAGGTCCGGCATCTAGAATTTTCGATTGGCGGTCCGGTATCCGGTATCTGGCATCTGGTGACTGGTTACTGGCCTCTACTATTTTCTCACGCGTTGCACCAAACTTCCATCTCAACATACCGGTTTGGTAAGATTCCTCCGGATTTGCTTACCAGAAATTCAGTTTTACGCACTCTGACTTTGAATGAATGGAGAATTACTGATGTTCGTTTCTATTAAGTTGCAGCGGAGCTTCCTATTGGCCCTCCTCATTGCCATTTCCTGCGTGGTCGCAGCCAACGCACGGTCGATGACAATGATCAAAGGCCAAGCTAACGCCAAGGCAATTCCTGCCCAGCAGGATCACGTTCTCATTTTGGGACCCGACGGCAATGCCGGTTGTAGGGTCATCAGGTCGGAAAAGCAGTTTCAAGATCTGGGAATCGCTCTGTCACGAGCTGAGAAGAAGGCATCGTCCAAGGTTGAGGTTGTCTACTCAGTTGCTCAATCTACGTTTGAGGTGACCTATACCGATTTCCCCCCAGCCGCTCAAGCGGCTTTTCAGCGGGCGGTTGACATCTGGGCGGCCCGGGTGAGTTCGTCGCAAACGATTAAGATCGATGCGCGTTGGGAATCCTTTGGAAACGAGGATGTTCTGGGCTCCGCTGGGACTACGTTCATCATCCAGCTCAAACTTTCAGACGGCCAAACTGAACAGACCGTCTGGTTCCCTTCGGCATTGGCGGATGCCCTGGTGACAGAAGATACTGTTCCGGGCGAAGCTGACATTGTGGCCATGTTCAACAGCGACTTTTCTAACTGGCATTTCGAAACCGATCAGAATCCGGGGCCAGGCAAATTTGACTTTACCACCGTCGTCCTTCATGAAATCACCCACGGCCTTGGCTTCTCAAGTACCTTTGATCACAACGGGGCCCAGGGGAGCTGGGGAATCGAGGACGAAGACGACACTTTTCCCATGGTGTTCGACCTTTATCTGACCAATGGGCAGGGCGTCGAGCTCCTCGACGAAACGGCTTTTGGCAACGGGTCAGCTGAACTGGGGGCGGCCCTCACAAACCACGACGTCTTCTTTTTTGGGTTTCTTGCGGGGGAGACAGTCGGTTGGGCCCCGGTGCCGGCCTACGCTCCTTCGGAATGGGAACCCGGTTCGAGTATCGCCCACGTGAACAAGACAAATTTCCCCGAATGGCACCCCGACGCCTTGATGGCGCCCTCTCTGTCTCCCGGGTTCGCGATTCATGATCCAGGCCCTATCGTGACGGGGATTTTTTGAGACATCCTCTGGACGGCCTCGTCCACACTCCACTTTGCGCAGTTTGGTGCGGGTGGACTCAAATCCGACGTTGTCGTCACCAACCCGTCAGTTGATACGACGATCAATGGTGAAGTCTATTTCTTCGACGCTGACGGTGAGCTTATGGATGCGTCCGACATACTTGCCGACGGCTCGGACGACGCCACGTTTTCATTGGCACCTGGTGGTTCTACGACTTTTCCATCGCGGAGCACGGGGAGCCTGGCCCAGGGCTCTGCCATCGTAATCTCCACTGAGCCGTTATCAGGAGTCATCCGGTTCGACATCCCAGGTACCGGAGTTGCCGGAGTGGGTTCATCGGAACCGGCCTTCGAGGTGATTCTGCCGGTGAGGCGTTCCGGGGGGTTGAGCACAGGCGCTGCAATCCGAAACGTTGGGTTGGAGGACCTGGAAGTGACCCTCACACTGAAAGATGAGAAGGGCAAGACCGTAGCAGAAACGACACTGCAAGGGGATGACCGCATCCCTGCCCAAGGAAGGGTCTCGAAGTTCATCGAAGAGTATTTCGAAGAGTTCTTCGCAGACACATCGAATTTCACGGGGACTATGACGGTCAGTTCACCCAACGGAATGGTTGCGGTCGTGGGTTTGGAGTTCGAGAACGGAGCCCGATTCACAACGCTGCCGGTTTCACCTCTTCGGTAACAACCTGAATCATCGCGAACGAAGCGACTCTCCACCGATCCGGATGGATTGAGCAATAGTCTGCGAAGTCAGCGAAGAAGGACACAGCAAGTAACGGCATCAACCGGAGACACTGAGAAACCATGGAAGCTGTTCAGGAGTTTATCAGCCAACCGGTTGCGGCATTCTTCTTGATCGTCGCATTGGGTGCCGGCCTCGGCAGTATCCGCCTTGCCGGCATCACGCTCGGAGCCTCTGGAGTTCTGTTCATAGCCTTGTTGTTTGGCCACTTCGGTGTCCAGCTTCCTACCAGCTTCCAGGATCTCGGCACCATTCTTTTCGTCTACGCGATCGGCCTGCAGGCTGGGCCGCGCTTTTTCAACCAGTTTCGACATCGAGGATTCGTCTTCGCGAAGGTTGGGATTCTCGTAATCACAACCGGGGCGGTGTTGACATGGGTTCTGACACAGGTGCTCGAACTGGATCCAGCTCTGGCAATCGGAATGTATGCCGGTGCGATGACCAGTACCCCAGGACTGGCAGCCGCTATGGATGCTGCTCAGAACCCGACAGTCGGCGTCGGCTATGGGCTCGCCTACCCGTTTGGCATCATCGCAGTGGTCTTGCTAGTCCAGCTACTTCCAAGGTTCTTCAAGATCGATATTAAGGATGAGGAGCGTCGTTTAAGGGAAAACGATTCCAAAGAATCCAGACTCGATCGGCGCCAGTTTGTAGTGCGAAACCCCGCCTGGGCTGGAAAAACCCTGGCTGAGCTTGAATTCCGCCAGCTCAGTGAGGTGAATATCACAAGAATCTTCCGACAGGGAAAAGTCAGCGTCGCCGTTTCCGACAGCAAACTCGAGCTCGGTGATGTTGTGTTGGCTGTCGGGAGGCAATCCGAACTGGATAAGCTCAGAATCCTTTTCGGCGAGGAGAGCTTCAGTGAAGAGATTTTCGAGACGACTGATATAGTCTCCCGCGATATCACGATTTCCACTGACAAGATGGTAGGAAAGACCCTTGCAGAGCTCAGAATCCTTAAGACTTATGGCGTTGTAGTCAGTCGCGTGTTCCGGGAAGATCTGGATTTTGTTCCGACGGGGCGTTACATAATGGAGCTTGGTGATCTCCTGCGGATTGTAGGGAGTCGAGATGACTGTAATCGGTTCGTCGAGGAGGCAGGACAGCAGGAAAAGAGAATCTATGAGACAAATATCGCGGCCTTATCGTTAGGAATTTTCCTGGGTATCCTGCTCGCCTACAAAGAGTTCCATCTTCCGGGCGGGGTAACTTTTCGACTTGGCCTCGCGGGGGGGCCACTCCTGGTCAGCCTGGTCCTTGCTCATTTCGGCCGAATCGGCAATATGAACGTGCGCACGCCGCGAGGCGCCAAGTACATCATGCAGCAACTGGGCCTGGTCCTGTTTCTAGCGGCAGCCGGCACCGCAGCGGGAGGATCCCTGGTACAGGTCATCTCTGAGTCGGGCGCTGTCATCCTGTTGGCGGGTGCGACCATCACTCTGACATCCGCTCTGGTCGGATGCGCGGTTGCGTTCTATGTGTTCAGGCAGGATTTCCTAACCGTTCTTGGTGTGGTCTGTGGATCGATGACCAGCACACCTGCTCTGGGGATTGTTAGCGGGATTAGCGACCGGTCCGAATCGATACTGGCCTATACAGCTGTCTACCCGGTCGCCATGATTCTGATCGCCGTCGTATGTCAGTTTCTCTACTTTCTCCTGTGAATCCAGAAGCCAGATGCCGGATGCCGGACCGCCAATCGAGAATCGAAAATCGACAATCGAAAACCCTAGGTGCCAGACCTGTCCTCCATAGCTCGAAGAGCGAAGGAGGATGCTGGAGAGTAGCAGGCGGTAATCGATCATCGGTTAACGGTTATCGGTGAACGGAGTCATTGGGTGTGTGAGGTTACAACCCCTCGTGCTCGACAATTGACGATCGACAATCCCTCGGTTCCCCGCTCGTCATTCGCTATTTGTCGTTGGTCGTTCGTCGTTCGTCGTTTGCACGGAACCCCCAAGACCCAAGACCAGGCATCGACCCGATCAAGCATGGGGAGTATCATACAAACGGTATTGGTTACGGTCGAAAACTAAGATTAGTATCGCCGCAAGGAGGCTGGGATGCAGAACGGTGGCAGTATTTTGAATCGGAGAAACTTTATTAAGGGAACTGCAGGTGCAGCAGCGGTAACAATTACGAGTCCGGCCATAATGTCCAAACAGGCGCTTGGAGCAAATGATCTGATCAGGGTTGCCGTCCTGGGAGTCAACGGTAGAGGTAAGAACCACATTCAGGGCTTCATGGAACTCCCTGGGGTCGAAGTTGTAACGATTTGCGATCCGGACATTCGTGTTCTCGAGAAGCGGTCACAGGAGTTTTCTGAAAAATACGGCAAGAAAGTGAAAGTCGAGCAAGACCTGCGCAAGGTATTTGATGACCCGGAGATCGATGCTGTGAGCATTGCGACTCCGAACCACTGGCATTCGCTGGCCACCATCTGGGCCTGCCAGGCTGGGAAAGACGTTTACGTAGAGAAACCTGGTTCTCACAATGTCTGGGAAGGCCGGAAAATGGTGGAAGCAGCCAAAAAGTATAACCGCATCGTTCAACACGGCGTTCAACTGAGGAGTTCTCCAGCACTTCAAGAAGCAGTTGAACACCTTCGTAAGGGCACTCTTGGAAATGTCTACATGGCTCGTGGCCTGGTGTTCCGCTGGAGAGCCGACATCGGCAGGAAGCCGGTGGAACCAGCTCCCGACTATATTGACTACGACGTTTGGCTGGGGCCGGCTCAGGAGAGGCCGTTCTCCCGCAACTTTGTGCATTACAACTGGCACTGGCAATGGGCTTTCGGGAACGGCGACGTCGGAAACCAGGGTGTTCATCAGACAGATATGTGTTTGTGGGGGCTGGGGGTTGAACTACCGGAGAAGATCACGGCAATGGGTGGCAAATTCTTGTGGGATGATGCCAAAGAAACTCCCGAAGTCCTGTCAACCTCGTTCCTGTACCCTGGTCAGAAAAAGATGATCGAGTTTGAAGTTCGCCCGTGGTGCACAAACCTGGAAGGTGGTACCGGCGTAGGCAACATCTTCTACGGTTCGGAAGGATATATGGTCATCCACGGGTACGGCAAGTATGAGACTTTCATGGGTCAAAAGCGCGAGCCCGGTCCGTCAGGAGAGGAATCAGGAAATCACTACGCGAACTTCATCGAAGCTGTCAGGAGCCGTGACAAGAGCATCTTGAATGGCCCTGTGGAGACGGCCCACTTCTCTTCGGCACTCGCCCATTTGGGAAACATATCGTATCGACTTGGCCGTGTTCTGGAGTTCGACCCGGAGACGGAACGTTTCATCAGAGACGATGAAGCGAATGCTCTCTTAACAAGAGACTACCGTAAGCCTTTTGTCGTGCCTGAAAAGGTGTAGACCACACTTCACTTAGACTGTTCGTAGGAGAAGGGGGTGCTAAAATGAAGAGAACGCATGCTACGTTAAACCGCCGGAAATTCTTCCAGACCAGTGCTGCTGCAGGTCTGGGAACACTAATGTGGAACAGGTCCTTCCTTACAGGTTCTCCAAACCCGGGAATGCGTTTCGGGCTGGTGACCTACCAGTGGGGCAAAGACTGGGACCTTCCCACGCTCATCTCGAACTGCGAGAAAGCCAAATTCAGCGGTGTCGAACTCCGGACTGAACACGCCCACGGAGTCGAACCTTCTTTGAACACGACACAGAGGAAAGAGGTCAAGAAGCGGTTCGAAGACAGCCCTGTCGAGTGCGTTGGATACGGCTCGAACCAGGAGTTCCACTCGCCTGATCCTGACATCGTCAGAAAGAACATCAATGGCACTTTCGAATTGATCAAACTCTGCCATGACATCGGTGCCAGCGGTGTTAAGGTCAAGCCCAATACGCTTCCGGATGGTGTGCCCCCGGAGAAGACGATTGCTCAGATCGGACGGTCGCTGAACGAGGTTGGTCGATTTGCCGCGGACTACGGTCAGGTTGTTCGGGTGGAAGTCCATGGCCGCAAGACAGCTGAGATACCGGTGATGAAAGCAATCTTCGACCAGGTCGAGGAAAAGAGCGTGGGTATTTGCTGGAATTGCAATTCCCAGGACCTTTTACCTCCCGGACTCGGGCCGAACTTCGATCTGCTCAAAGACCGCTTCGGGGATACCTTGCACGCACGAGAGTTGGACTCTGACGACTACCCATATGAACAATTGTTCAAGTTGTTGACCGCTGCGGAATACGCTGGATGGATTCTCCTGGAAGCCAGGACCAAACCCGCCGATCGGGTTGATGCCATGAAGAAGCAGCTTGCACTGTTCAAGAAGTTGGTATCGGAGGCTCGTGAGAACTCTTGAGAGGGAGGGCCACTCTGATTTTCGATTGTCGATTTTCGATTGTCGAGGGTAGAACTTGAGCTATTGTGGTTTGAGCGCCAGACCCTCGAGCGGGCGCAAGGATCGCAGTGGAATCAGCTCCCTTCAGACTCCCCCAACTGCTGAACACTGACTATCAACCATTGACTTGACACTAGTCGAATCAGTCGCGTAGAGTGATTGCTGGTTGGCCCGAGAGAAACTCGAGTCTAATCCCCGGTCTGGTAACGGATGGATGAACGGGAAGTCGGTGAGAATCCGGCGCTGCCCTCGCAACTGTGAGCAGTAGCGAACTCCGCTGTGGGCCACTGTCCTGAGAGTTTCGGGATGGGAAGGCGCGGTTAGTAGGCTAAGGAAACTGCAAGCCAGGAGACCGATCCAGCCGTACCTCATCAGCTTCCGATGGGGAAGCATGGAGGAATCATGGTCAGTCACCTTTTACGCTCTACCTTCGCTTCTAGTTCACTCCCCGTTTCGCTACTGGTTTGCGGCTTAAGCCAATTGCACAGTACTTCGTTGGGCCCATCTCAACCCCACGCTGGATAACCCCCGGCATTGTCGCGAATTATCGAGGAGTCTCTCCCATGAGCATAATCCCCACCTGTCTTCTTTTGACAGCTTTTGTAGCCGCCAATTCCGGTGTTGAGCAACGTGACGTCAGCGAAGAGGAAACACCTTCCTCGAAGGCTGAAACCTCCATAGATCCTGGCACCGATATCCCCAGTCCTCATCATGAAATGACTGTCACGGCCACCAGGACACCAACCGAAGTGCGAGAACTCGGTAAATCGGTGACCGTAATTACTGCCCAGGAGATCGAAAACCTGGGATCCAAGGATCTCTCCGAGGTCCTTAAGACAGTGACCGGATTCAACGTTGTCCAAGCAGGTTCATTCGGCGGCCAGACCTCGCTTTTTGTACGCGGAGGAGAAAGTAACTTTAACCTCGTTCTGGTGGACGGAGTACAAATCAACGAACCAGGAGGTGGATTCGACTTCTCCAGCCTATCCACATCGAATATCGATAAGATTGAGATCGTGCGGGGCCCGGCATCAGTCCTTTACGGGGCAAATGCTGCTACTTCCGTCATCAACATCATCACCCGGAAAGGTCAGGGAGACCCCTCCGGCCATATCGAATTCCAGGGAGGCAACCACAGCAGTTACTTGACCAGTGGAGCTGTCCGAGGAAGTAGTGACCGCTTCAACTTCTCTCTGGCCGGCCTCTATTCTGATACCGACGGAATCCATGAATTCAACAGCCAGTGGGACAGAGGAGAGCTCTCGTTGAGTGCCGGCTGGGATTTCACTGACAGTTCCTCGCTCTCAGGAAGCCTGCTCTATACAGACAGCAAACAGCATTTCCCTACCAATGACACGGGTGCCGTGGTTGATCCCAATGATTATCGTGAGACAAACCAGACGGTCTACTCAATAGGATACGAGAATCGGTTGACCGACCAATACGATTTCAAATTCCTTTACGGATACACCGAACAAGACTCAGCCATCTATACGGTCCGTGACGATATCGTAGACTTCTTTGACGGAGTCTTCACTAACCACTATGACAGGCACTTCTTCGACTGGCAGAACAACATCCGGATCGCTGAGAACAACCGGCTTGCGGCAGGCTTGTCATACGAGCGAGACGCAACAAAAACGGATGAAATGAGTCGCCGGAGCATCGGCGTCTATGTCCAGGAACAGGTTTCATGGAATGACCGGACCTTTCTCACTGCCGGGATTCGGTACGATGACAACAACCGCTTCAAAAACTTCGTAACGGGCAATGTCGACCTCGCCTACCTGGTCACTCCCAGCCTGAAAGTCCGTGGAAGTGTCGGCAGTGGAGTTCGGGCACCAGGTTTTTCGGAGATCTTCGGTTTTCCGGGCTTTGGAATCACAGGGAATCCCGATTTGGAACCGGAGAGCAATGTGGCCATCGAAGGCGGAGTTGATTACTACACCGCCGGGGGAAGAGGCTACCTGCTCAGCAGCATTTACAGCAATCATTTCAGCAATCTGATTGAGTTCAGCTTCCTGGTTCCTCCCGGAAGCCCAAACTACATGAACATCGAGAGAGCAAGAAGCCGTGGGCTCGAATTCGAGGGCTCCGTCAATCTTATTGGAAAATGGTGGGCCGGCTTTAACTACACCTATACCCGTACCAAAGTGACCGATGCCGGATCCGTTCCGGGAGGGAATTTTGTGCTTGGCGACAGGCTACTGCGAAGACCTGCACACCTGGCGATGCTGAACACCGACTACAGAAGCAGCCGACTTAAGGCCAGAGTTCAGGCGATCTTCAAGGGAGAACGGGATGATCGGCAATTTTTTCCAGACTTCAGTAGCACACGAATAACGCTTCCCGCTTATTGGACGGTCGACTTCAACATCTCGATTCCACTATTTCGACTTTCCCCGGACAGTGGAGAGGTGAGTCTCATTTTTCGGGGACAAAACCTGTTCGACACGGAATACACCGAAATTGCAGGATTCAAGTCACCGGGCAGGACTCTCTGGGCCGGGCTCATCTTGTCGTATTGAGGAGACCCATCCGGTCTCTGGCACCCTCCGGCGCTCTTCGAGCTACGGAGGACAGGTCCGGCATCTGGTATTCGCCATGCTTTGTCGTGAACCTCATCGCGAACTTTGTCGAAATCCCGGTGGACAAATCGACGAGGTTCACGATAAAGCTCGCGACGAAGTTCGACGTTTGTCATTCGACATTTGTCATTTGTCACTTGTCATCACCGCTTCGCGTAAAGATCGATGACCTGTTCTATAGCCCGCTGACACACCTTGCAGAAAACGTGAGGCTTTCGACTAAACATCATGCAATTCAGCGCAGGTCTGTACAGCCCTTCAGCTTGATAACCGGCTCCTTCGAAGGCTCCTATTCTCCCTTCGTATTCCTCGGCTGCGAACAGTTCCGAAAACCTGCCGGCACTATCCCGGTAAAGCTGCTCCAACTCGTTCTCCGGGTCCTCTTGAGAGAGTAGTTCCGCCCGCTCTTTCTGATAGTCAATCGAAAGCCCCTCATACGCTCCCTTTTTCCAGGGAGTAGGGATAGGGACGCTATCATCTACCAGATCTCGCCACTTCAACTTGGAGGGATCGAGCAGCGCAGTTATGTTCGGCTCCCATGGCTCAACTCCGGGCCTGACAAACTCCTCGTAAGCAACCTGTGAGGTGTAATACTCGTCGGCCAAGCCCGCCATTGAATGGCCCAGCTCATGGATGAAGACGTAAGCCGCTTCGCTTGAGTCCGAAGAACACGTAGCCCACAAGTTGAAGATTCCACCTCCACCATACTTGCGCCCGTTGAAGAGCATTATCAGCGTGTCGTAAGGTGCCTGCGCCGCGAGTTCCCTGAGCTCTCGATTCCGGAACGTCAGAACGTACCGATCCAGATCGAACGCATTAAAGCTCAAGCCCAGTGACGTGTTGCGCCACATTTCCCTTCGTGGGTCGGAGATCCCGGAATCCTCCGAATTGGGAGCGATTGCCCATACGTTGAAATCCTTCTTTCGCGATTGAAAAGGTTCAACGCCGAAGAGCTCAGTTACAAGCCGGGCAACGTCACTTCCGAACTTCGCCTCCTCCTCCTGGGTGTACCCATCACCCATCACCAGCAAATCCACCTTCTCCGCCGGGTCCCCATTCTTGAAGATACTCCAGACTGTCCCCTTCTCTGTCAGTGGTGCTCGATCGACGAAACGGCTGTCAGGATCGACGGCAACTGAAAACATTTCCGTCAGCACTCCTTTTTTTAGCTTCCTCAATACCAGCCGAACGGGACCTACAGGTTCAGGAAAGCGCTGTGATTCGTGAAAGGTCCTCCAAAGGCCGTCGGACGCCTCAGAAGTTGTCTCCCACTCTCTGTAGATGCTGTCAAAACCTCTCGAGTAAACCAGAGCCCCCCCACGAGAGTCCCAGACTTCAAAACGATAGGTGCCAAGGTTCGTGTCATCGATAAGACGAGTTTGACTTCCCGGCCATGGGCCTTCCTTCCGCACACCATCCAGACTTAAGTACTCCTGGCCGGCAGTCCCGGTGTGAAAGTAGTCAAGCCTCAGCGTCTGGCCGGTAAACATCTGTTCAAAATCTGTTTTGGCATCAGGCTGAAATCCACTGACCGAAACCAAAACGAAAAACAAAACCGTCGCTACTGTTGGACCGATCCCAGACCTCTCCATGAGTGTCTCCTCTCAACCTGCTTCATTACCATATGTTGACGATCAAGGAAGATAACCCTTTCTTCGCGTTCAACTCAAGCCATCCCCAGCTCCCGCGCATCATGGGATTTACCACCAAAACACCAAGGGTCACCAGGGGGGCCCTCAGAGCCTGACTGTTGATCGACCTGCTGGGCCTGTTTAAGTTAAACCCTTACTTCTCAGTGTTCCCGGTGTCTAGGTGCTGAGCCTATGCAGTGTTTCAGATCGGTTCCAGCTTGAGCACAAATACTGTAAAGTGGAGGCTGTTGCCCTGAAAGCGAAAGGATAATGGTCTCATGCACGATCCCAAACAGTTTGACCTGAGCGTAATTGGCTCTGGCCCAGGGGGCTATGTGGCAGCTATCAGAGCCGCACAACTTGGTTTGAAAACAGCAATCATCGAAAGCGATCAACTGGGCGGTATCTGTCTCAACTGGGGATGCATTCCGTCAAAGGCGCTTCTCACGAACGCCAAGGTTTACAAGCAGATTCTTGAGGCCGATAAATGGGGCATTTCGGTCGAAAACGTCGATTTTGACATCAAGAAGATCATTCAGCGTAGTCGGGACGTCTCCAAAGCAATATCGAAGGGTGTCGCCTTCCTGATGAAGAAGAACAAGATAGAGGTGATCACCGGCAAGGCGACGCTTGAGAGTCCTGGTCACCTCCTGGTTTCGGATCCAAGCGGAGAAACTGTCGCTGAAGTCAGGGCCGGCAACATCATCATTGCAACGGGAGCAAGGGCGCGTTCTGTACCAGGAATCAAGGTAGATGGCAAGCAGATCATCACTTCGAGACACGCCCTGGAGATGGCCCATATTCCAAAGTCCATCGCCATTATTGGCGCAGGGGCCATCGGCTGTGAATTCGGCTATTTCTACAACAGTTTCGGTTCCGAAGTGACACTAATAGAAATGATGGATCACCTGCTGCCTGTCGAGGACGAGGAGGTCAGTAAAGAACTAGAGCGTTCATTCAAGAAACAGAAGATCAAGTTTCGCCTCGGCACCAAAGTGACCCAGTCAACCAAGTCAGCGGACGGAGTGCGGCTGACTCTCGAAACAAAGGGTGGAGCCAAGGATGAGCTCACGGCCGAAATTGTACTCTGCGCAATTGGGGTACAAGGAAACGTCGAGGGCCTGGGTCTGGAGGAGATTGGCGTCCGGGTCGAAAAGGGCACCATAGAAGTGGATGAGTGGTACCGGACAAACGTGAGCGGGGTTTTTGCGATCGGGGATATCATTGGAGCTCCCTGGTTGGCCCATGCTGCTTCTCACGAGGGGATCGTCTGTGCTGAGAAGATTGCTGGAAGAGACCCCCATCCGGTCGATTATCAGTCCATTCCTGCCTGCACGTACTGCCAACCTCAGGTCGCCAGCGTCGGGATGACAGAAAGCCAGGCCAAGGAAGCAGGCTACGAAGTGAAGGT
>JAUVSF010000230.1 GCA_030597245.1 Acidobacteriota bacterium | reverse complement strand
CGGTTCTGCTTTACTTCCTGATCACGGCCCTCGAAAGCGTCGTCAACGCGTTCTTCGAGTTCCTGCAGCCGGCTTTCTGCTTTCTTCTTCAACCCCGGAACCATCGCGTCGGCTTCATCCAATCGACCCCTGTAGGAAGTCATTAGTTCTTTCGCCTCTTCTCTCTTGCCTGAGCGCACCAAATCCCCGACTGACCTCATCACTACGCCCAGGTTGTTTCTGATCCAGGCGTCCGCATAGATGTCCTGATCAATGGAGGCTACAACCTCGTATTCGCGCTCTTTCTGCACACAGGCTATCTTCAGTTCGTTGGTCGAAATCCCCTGCCGATAGGGTCGGCCATCGACTCGGTAGCTGAGTTCAATGCTGTGGATGCTGTATTCCGCAGGTATCTCGCTGTTCACCCGCAGAGTTGCCATGAAGTGCTTGGTGCTGTTCTGAAAGAGTTGCCCTGTGCGGATCACTGCGGTCCTGCCTTCGAGAACAAAAGGAAGACCGGCCACGTCCTGGATCTCGACACCGTTGGGAAGGTGGATTCTGAGCTCGGATCCATCTGCTAAAACCAGGCGGGAATCGGACAGTGCTCCGGCGAGAAGAGTGCCCAACGATTCAAGATCCTCGAGAAAGTGAAAACTTCCCATGCCGTGATCGGCCAGGGAGGCCATTAGCATCTCGTTGAATCCAAGCCCCATGCCGATGGTAGAGACAACACTGCCGCTATCAGCGATCCTCCGGCTTATGGACCCGAGTTCGGCTGGGCTGACGATTCCTTTGTTCGCAAGACCATCAGAGAGAAGAACGACTCTACTTCGACGTTCGACTAGATTTGAGCCTGAGGCAATGCTTTCAGCCAATAACAGTGCAGCACCCAGGTTCGTGTGTCCTCCAGGTCTTAAGGATCTGACAATACGAGCAAGTTCTCGAGTGTTCTCTTCTGTCGCCCTGAGCAGCCTCGAGTTAACACGAGCCCGTGTATCAAAGGTAATCAAGGCGATGCGATCGTCGGGCGTCAGCTGATCTAATAACGAGTAAACTGCTTGTGTTGCATATCTCCATTTGTTGTCCTCACCCATGGAGCCGCTGCGGTCCAGGACCACGATCGTATCGGTAGGCGTTTGTCGTTCTTCACTGGTCTTTGGAGTCAGGACCGTCAGGTCCAGGTACACTGTTCCGTCTCCGCCCTGTACGACCATCGGTTGTGACAGAGTGGCGCGCAGCTGGATACCGGTTTTTGCGTGTGTTGAAGAAAGCAGTGGGCTGGTGCCACCGCCATGCCCGGTCGACCCTGCGGTGGGCTCCCCTTGGATCTGAACCCAGATCAGAGTCGCCAGGACGCCCAGTGCCAGGACCAGGATCCCCCCCTTGCGGGATTTGCCCAGAGAATTGAGTCTTCTTACTAAGGTGTTCATCGTTTGTTCCTTTCGTTTGAGTCGTTTGAGTTTCTTTGCAACTGCATGGTCATCAAGTTAACGTTCGTCTGGTATCAGATTGAAGACCGAAGTCGGTAAAAGAGCAGGGAGGGAGTTTTACAATCGATTTACCCAAAAGCTCTGCAGAGCCGATTAGAATGGGAAAGATGAAACCAGGAAAACCGAGACTCTTGATTATTGAAGATGAGGAGGCGATCCTGCAGGGATTGGCCGATGTATTTGTTTTTAACGGCTATGAGGTGGAAACTGCGGCCGAAGGTGAAACAGGTCTGGAGAAAGCTCTTGGCGGCGGGTTTCATCTGATCCTCCTCGATATCATGTTGCCTGGTCTGGATGGCTTCAGCATCTGTAACCGGATCAGGGAGGTAGATCGACGCCTTCCCATCATCATGCTGACGGCGAAGACATCCGAGGACGACATCATCAAGGGACTAAAACTGGGTGCCGACGATTATGTTGCCAAGCCTTTTTCGGTACGACAGTTGTTGGCTCGCGTGGAAGCAGTCTTGCGGCGATCGGGAAGACTTCGCCGAGACATGAGTTCCTTCCAACTCGGAGATCTTCTAATCCACCCCGACAGGTTGGTTGGCACCAGGGAAGGCAAAGAGATTCCGTTTACCCGCCGTGAGCTTGAGATCCTGCTCTATCTAGGTGCCCACAGCGAACAGCCAGTATCACGGCAGGAGCTACTGAGAGAGGTGTGGGGCTACGCGAACGTCGATTTCATTGAGACCAGGACTGTAGACATCCACATGGCAAAGCTTCGTCGCAAGATCGAAAGTGAGCCAAGTCAACCGCAGATTCTGGTAACGGTTCGTGGAGAAGGCTACCAACTGAGGGCCGGGACATGAAGAAGCTCAGGCTCTACTTCATGCTTTTCGCTGTTCTACTGGCAATTCCCATCGCTGTTCTCCTCATCCGCACCTACAGCAATCTGGAGCAAGAAGCTTTCTTCTTCTATCGGCGAGTTGCCGAGGGATTGGTTTCGACGGCCCAGCGGGAGTTGCTCGTGAGCCTCAAGCGTGAAGAACAGCGGCCGTACACTCAGTACCGTTACGTTCATGTAGCCGATCGGCCGGTTCCGAAACAGGAAGGGCTTAACCTCTCTCCGCTGGCCGGTTTCCCGGTGGAATCAGAGATTTCCGGGATTCTTGGCTACTATCAAATCGATCCTGACGGGGGTTTCAGCACTCCACTTCTGCCGATCGACGCACAAGTTAGTGCCTTCGATGTCCCCGAACGATCTCAACGCAGCGAATTGAGAGACCGATTGGCCCTCATAGTGGAAACTCACGATCCTTATCCGGTGACGGCGACGACCTCGGATCAGGAACGCGACCAGCAGGAACTGGCCGTTTCCGAACCGGCAACTTCATCGATCCTCAAGAAGAATCTGGAATCCAATGTCGATCTTAGTTTGGAGAAGGAGTATTACCGAACCGACATACAGGATTCAGAACGCGTACCGTCTGAAGAGGTCGAAGAGAAGAAGAAGGACTCTGGTTTGTTTGAACGCCGGGTCCAGAAGGCGTCGCCCCGGCAGGCGCAGGTCTTTGAGTCTCAGCTGGAGGAGGCATATTTTGAGGGTTGGGACGACGTGTCGAAACGCTCTCGTCGTGCGGAGGCGGCGAAGCAGACTTCTGGCGAGAGAAGGAATCGGAGCCCTGACATGGAGGGCCGTCCTGCCACTGGAATCGACACGGAACTAGAACTCGGTGCTGAAGTTGAACCTTTTTCAGCGCGTGCGGTTTCCGGCGGTTGGCTAGTTTTTGACCGGAATGTCTGGTGGAATGACCAGCGCTACATACAAGGCTTTGTCACTCAATTGGGAGGTTTTCTCGATGCCTTCCTGGATCCGATACTTGTCAACGTGGCTTTGCCGGAAACTGTTTCATATCTTCTCTTCTATCGGGGCGAGGTAATTCGACGTTCGGGGAGTGAGGTGAGGGACGACAGATCTGTTGAGGGCAGACCTGTCGGCGACAAACCTGTCCTGCTGTACAGTGCATCGTTGCCATATCCCCTCAGTGACTTTCACCTGGCCATCACCGTTGACGAGCTCCCAAAGGTGCCGGGACACCAGACCGTGAGCTTCCTGGCTGCGTTGCTTTGTCTTCTCTTCGTAGGTGGCCTTTTCGGTATTTACCGAGTGACCGCCACTCAAGTTGAATTGTCACAGAAGAAGAGCGATTTCGTATCGGCAGTCAGCCACGAACTCAAGAGTCCCCTCACCTCGATACGAATGTACGGTGAGATCCTGATGGAGGGATGGGCTGACGACGAAAAGAAGGAGCGCTACTACCGCTATATCCATGACGAAAGCGAGCGTCTCAGCCGTCTGATCCAGAATGTACTGACACTTTCCCAGCTGGAAAGGAAAGAATGGCAAAGCAACCTCGCAGTACTGAATCCGGTTGAATTCGTGGCGGAGGTTGTGGAGCGGTTGGCCAGTCCGGTCAGACGAGCGGGCTTTGAAATCAGCGTCGCCACGAAAGGGAATCCCCTGCCGGTGCAGGTGGATGGGGATGCCTTGACACAGATCCTGATCAATCTCATCGATAATGCGATCAAGTTTTCGAAGACGGCTGAAACCAAGAAGATCGTATTGACGGTCAGCCAAATCAATTCAGAGTGTTACATCCGGGTGAGGGACTTCGGACCAGGTATCCCGCGTCGGCAATTAAAGAAGATCTTTGAGAAATTCTACCGGATTGAAAGTGAGATGACCCGTGTGACTTCCGGTACGGGGATCGGTCTCTCACTGGTCAGGATGTTAGCTGACTCGATGGGAGCGCAAATAGATGTACGGAACTGCCGGCCCGGGACCGAGTTCAGCATTCGTCTGAAGGCTGTTTCTGAATAGTCCCGGGGTCTCGAAGTCTCGGGGTCTCGAAGTCTCGAGTCGCGAAAACCTGACAAAAAGATGACCTGTCATGATCGTACATGCGTTTGACTTATTCTGTGGAGCTCGGCAAGCCGGTGTTGAGGTGGTTGGCGGAATCGAGCTTTGGGATAAGGCTGTTGAGACGTACAGACTGAACTTTCCACAGGCGATCGGATACGACCGGCCAATCAAGAGTCTTACGGCGAGAGCGGTTGCATTCGTGCCGGCGGCGTCCTTTTTCACGCGGGGCATTCATGTGCGGGGCATCCAAGTAAGGAAGTTGTGATGAAGATCCAAAGAGTTTTCTGCCTGCTGATCTTGTTCTTTGCCTGGTCGTGTCAGTCAACCCGGGAAGCCGAATCTCCGGGAGGTGCTTTGAACACGCCGCTGATACCGATTCCGGCTTCTGCCGAGGTTTTTGAGGGGGAACTGACGATTGACACTAGAACGATGATTGTGGCGTCCCCGGATCTGCAAGAAATAGCCGGCCTGCTTAAGGGATATATTCAGGAGAGTCATGGCCTTGATCTTGGCCTTTCCATAGAATCCCTTGACGCGACCCGGGAGGGGGTTATCCGCTTGAGGCTGGATCCTGGGCTCGAAGGACTCGGCCGTGAGGGCTATAGCTTCGTAGTCGGCAGGGACAGCGTTGAGCTCTCGGCACAAGACTCGCCTGGCATTTTCTACGGCGTGCAGACTCTTAGACAATTGATCTCCCATTCAAATTCCCTCCAAAGGGGTGAGCCTGAAGTTTTGATTATTCCCCACCTTTCAATCCGCGACTTCCCGCGTTTCCCCTGGCGGGGACTGATGCTGGACTGCAGCCGCACCTTTCAGTCAGTCGATTACCTGCGCAAGACCATCGATAGAATGTCTTACTACAAGCTCAATGTTCTCCAACTGCATCTCACCGATGACCAGGGGTGGCGATTGGAAATTGAAAAGTACCCCGAACTCACTGCTCAGGGTGCCCGGTTCCCCGAGCGCTTCGGCGAGCCGGAAGCGAATCAGGGGTTCTATACGCAGCAGGAAATGCGAGAACTCGTTGAATATGCTGCACTGCGAGGCATAACCATGGTTCCAGAGATTGAAATGCCTGGACACAGCCTTGCTGCCTTAAGCTGCTACCCCCATCTTTCGTGTACTGGTGGCCCATTCGAGGTCTTTCCGTTCTTTCAGGGTCCCAATAAAGTACATGACCTCTATTGCGCAGGGAATGAAGAGACATTCACCTTTCTCGAAAACGTGATCGATGAAGTTCTGGACATTTTCCCCTCGGAGTACATCCACATAGGTGGAGACGAGGCACCCAAGACGAAATGGAAGGCATGTCCAAAGTGTCAAAGACGGATTCGTGACGAAGGGCTCGCTGACGAAGAGGAACTCCAGAGTTGGTTCGTGGAAAGAATTGGACTGTACCTGAAAGGGAATGGCCGAAAGCTGATCGGCTGGGATGAGGTTCTCGAAGGTGGGATTGGCTCTGAGACAGCAGTCATGAGTTGGCGTGGGATAGAAGGCGGCCTTGAAGGGGCTCGGGGAGGACATGCTGTCGTCATGGCTCCGTATACACATACTTATCTAAACTTCACGCCCCTTCAAACCCCGATCCGGAAGGTGTACTTGTATGAACCTGTCCCAGAAGCCCTCAACGAGACAGAAGCCGAACTGATCCTCGGCCTACAGGGGAGTCACTGGTCGACTCTTGACAGACGACCCGACCGAGTTGACGCAATGATCTACCCTCGGTTACTTGCGATTGCCGAACGGGGCTGGGCTGCGAAAGATCAAAGGGACTGGCCGGAGTTTGAGGCCCGGCTATCTGAGCACCGGCTCGACTTGGCCGCGTGTGGCATAACTCAATGGGAGCCGCCCGTAGGAGAATGGACCAGTGAAGAATTGGATTCTGGACCGGTAGCCCGGGAGTTTGATGTTACCGAGAGGATCGATAGCCCGGGCCGATACGAGGTCTTCTTCAGGCCAAAAGCATGGAGTGGGGTCAAGACACAAGTTAACGGGGTTGAGCTCCTGGCGGGCGGACAAGAGGTCGCCACTGACAGTCACGTCGGCGTAATCGGCTGGGATTGGTCCAAACCTGATTACCTCCTGGGCTTGCCCGACTACGCACCTGGGACGGCCTACACACTTCGCGTTCAACTCGAGGGTACCGAAAGAAAAGAGGGTGCCGGCGAAATCTATCTTCGACGCCAAATCGATTGAGTCTATTGTCCTGGAATAGTGCGGGATTGCCCCGACTCACCAAACAGTCGAGCCTGAGGAAAGAGAGGCCACAGGGATTCGACCAGTCTTGCGATTGTTCGAGGAAAAACCAGGGACGCGCCCCTCAATTCCCGTTTGCGCGTCTGATGACCACCCACGTGTGGTCTGCAAGAAGAGCCGTCAGTTCCTGCAGTTTACTTTGACTCATCTTCGACACTTTGCGGCGGTGCGCAACCCGCAAACCCGCATGAACACTGCATTCTGGTGTCTGCGAGGCTCAGAATGTAGTGCCACACAATAGGGTCTTATACCAAGGTAACTATCTGATTCATATGTATGTTATATTTTGTCGTCATGTAGTGGTAACATGGACGCATGTTTGTCAGACGCAAGAAAGTTCGCGGGCAGGTTTACTTGCAGATCGTAGAGAGCCGTCGGGACAAGGGCACCGTGCGCCAGCGGGTTCTGGCCAGCCTGGGACGGGAAGACCGTCTCAAGCAGTCTGGAGGCTTGGACGGCCTGGCTGAATCCGTCGCTCGCCATTGTGAGTCGTTGCTGGTGATCTCCGCTCACCGCCAGGGCAAACTGGGAGAACTGGAGAACCGTCGCATCGGTCCCGCCCTGGTGTTTGAGCGATTATGGGAACAGACCGGGTGCCGCCAGGTGATTGAGTCGTTTACCAGAGGACGTCGTTTTCGATTTTCCCTGGAGAGAGCCGTCTTTCTCACCGTGTTGCATCGTCTGTTTGATCCCGGCTCGGATCGATCTGCCGAGAAGTGGAAAGAACTCTACCGTATCGAGGGCACTGAGTCACTGCAACTGCATCAGCTGTACCGAACCATGGGTTGGTTGGGCGAGGAGTTGGAGAGCGAAGGACAAGGAGGTCGAACCCCCTTTGTGCCCCGCTGCCGGAAAGATCTGATCGAGGAGGAGT
>JAUVSF010000306.1 GCA_030597245.1 Acidobacteriota bacterium | reverse complement strand
CCGGCACACCTCCAGCACGCAACTGCTTGATGCCCTGGACGATCGCCGTGGAGCGGTTCGTGAAATCGTGAACCAGGGTGACCCCTTCATCGAATTCAACCAGAAGGGCTTGATCATTCTTCCTCATTACAGACCGAATGAACTTGGTAGCCGCTTCCTTTTCAAAACCGAGCTTCAGACGAACACTCGAGCTAGTGTCGATCAGAAGGCCTATCCGGAGAGGGAGATCCGTCTCCTGAACAAAGTTCGTGATCTCCTGGGGTATGCCATCTTCGTAGACAATGAAACGGTCCTGAGTGAGGTCCGTGATGAAGTGGCCCTGGCGATCTGTGACAGTGACAAACAGGTTAACGGCTTCGACTTCGACATGTACCTCCAGGTCCTGGAACGCACAGACCAGGAAGAGGGCGGCTAAGAGTGCGACGCAGGCTGCAGGCTTAAGCATCTTTATTAATGTACATGATCCGTTTACACTTAGGAAACTCTGTTTGGGCGTGGGGCCTGAGATTAGTTTATGGCAAAAGAGAAAGGCAAGCTGGAGAGCTACGACGCGATCATCGGTCGGATAGTGAAAGACTGGTATGAGCGGGTGCGCGAACATTATGTCACTGAGGAAGATAGTCAGGACCTGGGTGTGGAGCCCGAGCTCAAGTGCTTTCACGATTTTGGGAATCATCGGATCAAGTTCTCTCGGAAAGAGGAACTGGATGTGACCTATGGGTTGGCCGTCGAAGAGAGGGATGGTCGCCTGTTAATTGTCGCCAGCGTCAACAACAAATCGCAGGGCTTTGATTTCGATGGTTTTGTGGAGCGTTTGAAGTCGTATTACTGGCGCAGTCGCAATGAGAAACCTTGGACAACTCCGAGTTTCGACCACTTTGCCTATGGGGATCTGCTTGTGTTCGAGCCCAGAATGGGGAAATCGGTGTCTCTTGACATGCGAAAAGAAAAGGCTGATATAGTAAGGCTCAATTTTGAAGTCGAAGCACAGCATGAAAAGTTGCTACTGGAGAATGCTGAGACCCTGAGGGATCTGATTGAGAACTATTGCTTGAACCCACTGAAACGCATATACGCGGAATCCTACCGGGAATACTGAAACGGATTCTCCAGGGAATAGACTGACAAGATACCTGGCCTCCGCCTGTCACCCGGACCACGATCCGGAGCCGGCGTTGGAGTAGTTAGAGGGAAATAAGATGGAGACTGTGGAACAGAACCAAAGAATCCAGGAGTTTATGGCGCGGGATTTCACCTGGGGGTTTACTGCGGGTGAGTGTAACTTCATGCTCCAGCTGCTCGTACACCTTGTGCAGGAGAACCCGCCTCTTGTAACGAATCAGAAAGGGGAGAGGGAGTCGCTCAACTACCAGAGCATTCGGACGATAGTCCTTTTGAACGAAAAGTTGAGCAGCCAGCTTCAGAAGTACGCCCAGGAATCATCGGTTGTGATGGGCGAAGTGAAGGTACCGACGGAAAGAGTTCAGTAGAACTCTCGGGAAGGTGGCGGCGAACCTGCCGCTCGTAGTTTTCGGAGAGGTTGTGTGACCGAAAAATGAGTAGTTTTGACCAGACACGAATTGGAATCATCGGCTTGGGCAAAATGGGTGGGATCCTGGTACGTGCCCTCCTGGACAAGGGAATTGTCTCACCGGATCAGATAAGGGCTACGGATCGACCTGATAGGCGGATCGAGTCGTTGGAAAAGGAATTCGGGATCCCTGTTAGTGCGGATAATTGTGCCCTGGCGGAGTGGGCGGATCTGATTATATTAGCCGTCAAACCGGGAACGGTCCTTGAAGTCGCCAAGTCGATCGCGCCTCAGTTGAATCAGAAAAAGTTGCTCGTTTCTGTGGCAGCTTCGGTTCCGACTGAAATGATCGAGAATGCTCTCGAATCTGAAGTTCCTGTGATACGAGCCATGCCCAATACTCCTTGCTCGGTGGGTTCCGGGATGACAGCGGTGTGTCGAGGGAGGTTCGCAGACGAGGGACAGCTCACACTCGTCTCAGCGATATTCGCTGCGGTAGGCAGGAGTGTGATCCTTGACGAGAAGCACTTCGACGCGGTAACCGGTCTCTCCGCCAGTGGCCCGGCATTCATTTATATTATCCTCGAGTCGCTTGCGGAGGCAGGAGTCAAGGTGGGATTGCCACGAGACGTAGCCACGCTTCTTGCAGCCCAGACGACTTTGGGCGCCTCCCAAGTCGTTCTGGAAACGGGGAGCCATCCGGCACTTCTGAAAGATGTCGTGACGACTCCAGCCGGGTGCACCATAGATGGAATCCTTGAGTTGGAAGAGGGTAAGCTGCGGGTGACACTCATTAAAGCGGTAGTCAAAGCGACTCAAAGATCGAAGGAACTGGTTCGCCTCAACGGTTGAGCCAGACGGCGTTCGGCTATCACCGGGCACGGTTGTGCGTATTACGGAAATCGGCCGCACGCCCAAATCCGAAGCTCGAAGCACGAAATTCGAAGCAAGTCTCAAGCACGAACATCTAATGACTAAAACAGGCTATCGCTGATGAGCTATATAGAAACAGTCGCTTCAAGGCGTTTAGACCTTAGACCTTCTAATTTCGAGTTTGTTTCGAGCTTCGGATTTCGAGCTTCGAGCTTGGGCTGTTGTGATTTGAGCACCAGACCCGGTAGTATCAGGTCGCTCTTTTTGCAACCAAACCGACTACAGGTTAATCTTAGATATACAGGGATTATGAAAAACTGTAGACCAAGCATTCAGATCGTACTGTTTGTGGTTTTGATCGCTTTCATCGGAGCCCCTTCGGCTCTCTTGGCGCAACAGCAGGTCCCCGAGAAGCCGATTCAGCTCGAGGCCAAGAAAGAGTATCAGGGTGCAAACGCGATTGCTGTTCTGAAATGGCGGGACATGTCCGATAACGAACTGGGTTTTGAAGTGCTGAGGGCTGATAACAACGGTGAATTCCGCGTAGTCGGGATGGTTGGAGCTAACACACCTCGTTACCGCGACACGGTCGGCAAATACATTGCTGGAGCTTTCACCTACAAGGTGAGAGCCTTTAACGAAGCTGGAAAGAGTCAGGACTCAAACTCCTCCTCCGTTTGGTTCTAAGAGGAGACCCTTTCCTTGCCTGCCTTGACTGATGCAGCCCAATACTCTTTCCTTCAATCTGGAACCGACCTTTCGATGCAATCTCGAGTGTCCGATGTGTCCCCGCTTCTCCAGTGAGGATCCTCACCTGGACATGTCCATCGAGACCTACACCCGTATTTGCGAGGCGATGGAGTACGCGCATACTGTGGATTTCACGGGCTGGGGTGAGCCGCTCCTGAATAAGCGAATCTTCAGGATGATTCGGATGGCAAAGGAACGGGGCTGTCTTACCACCATGACTTCGAACGGGACTGCCCTGGTCCAAAAGAACTGCTTCTCATTGATTGAATCAGGTCTCGACAGCCTCGCGGTTTCCGTTGATGGCATGAGGCCGGAAACGTATGACCCCATTCGAATTGGGGCCTCTTTTGAGAACGTTGCGGAGAAGCTCCGGACGCTAACGGCTTTGAGGCGTTCTCACCAAGCATCAATGGGCCTCGGTATTGCGTTCACCATGCAGGAGAACAACGTCACCGATCTGGAATTGATTGTGCCCTGGATGCTTTCGGTCGGGGCGGACGTACTTCATTTGAAGCACGTCAACGTAGTTTCCAACCAGCAGGATTGGACGAGCAGTTTCTTGAAATATGTTCACCAGCCGCAATTGTCGGGTGGTCAGGTCCTGGAAGAATTGGAGGACCGTATCTCAAGACTGATGGAAGAGGCGAACCAAGCGGGGATTCGTCTTATGATGCACTCAGAATTCCCACTGACGTCGCGGCTAAAAGGAAGACACTGTTTGGCAACACCACTCGATTCGGTCTACTTCTCACGTGATGGTAAGGTGTCCCCATGCTGCCATTTTGGGCACCACGTCAGTCGTTACTTCGAGGGCCGTTTCTACCCCCCTTCGTCCCTCGAGTTCGGGGATATCAATGTGCATTCGTTTCAGAAGATTTGGGAAAGTGGGCTGTTTCGTGAGTTTCGGAAGGGTTTCGAGGATGCCCATTATCCCGAAGCTTGTAAGACCTGCTACCTGCTCTATGGCAAATAACCAGGCCCGGGGGCAATTCAGGCTTTGGGCTCGATGACCAAGGGTTGCAATTGTGTAAGGATTCAGAGCAAACAGAGGACCGTGACAGAATTAACGCCATGAATACCAGGATTCGGCAAATCGAGTATCAACTCCCTGAACGTGTAGTGACTAATGATGTATTCCAGGAAAAGCACCCCGAATGGGATATGAATGCGGTCGCGCAACGTGCGGGGGTTGAAGTGCGGTATTTTTCGGACCCGGATGAAACCGCTTTGGATCTGGCAGAGCAGGCTTGTCGGAAAGTCTTCGAGAATCATCCGGAGGCTCTGGAGAATCTGGACGTATTGATATTCTGTACGCAGACTCCTGACCACCCACTCCCCTCGAATGCCTGTTTGCTGCATGGGCGCCTTGCCATGAAGGAGGAAGTCCTGGCCTTCGATGTCGCTATGGGGTGCTCCGGTTTCGTGAACGCATTGTCGATGGCGCATGGTTTCATCCAGTCGCGTCAGGCGGACAGCGTACTAGTGGTTACGGGTGATACGCTGAGCAAGCGAGTCTCGGAAGACGACCGCTCAGTTGCGGTCTTGTTCGGTGACGGTGTTGCAGCCACCCTGGTCGAGAAGTCGAGCGAAGAGGGCCTGATCGATGTCGAGTCTGCGACTGCCGGCAAGTACTGGGATCGAATCATGATTCCGGCCGGAGGAAGTCGAATGCCCCACAGCGAAGAGACTTCGATCCCTGAGGAGGATTCAAGAGGGAACGTCAGAACCAAGAACGATGTCTGGATGGACGGTCTCTCGGTTCTGGGACTGGTCAACACTCGCGTTCCTTCACAGATTCAGAAGCTACTTCAGCGTAATCAATTGACCATCGATGATGTGGACCTCTTCGTGTTTCATCAAGCCAGCAAGATTACGCTTGACTCACTGGTGGCCCGGCTGGGGATCAAACCGGAGAAGCACTTCCACAACGTGGCCAAGGTTGGGAACACTGTTTCGGCATCGATTCCGATAGCACTGAAGGACGCCAGCGATCAGGGTGTTGTCTCACCCGGGGACCTGGTTCTTATCTCAGGTTTCGGAGTGGGACTTGCCTGGGCGACGGCTCTGCTTCGCTGGTAGATTCACCGTCGGGTGTTTGGACCTTAGACCTTCTTATTTCGTGCCTGTTTCGAGCTTCGGATTTCGAGCTTCGAGCTTAGTCCGTTGCCTATTGGTCGTCGATCCCTTGTGCTTTGAGTAGTTCCGTGACGTGCTCTGCCAGGTTCTCCAGAGTCTGGAATTTGCTTTCCTGGTTGTCCATCACCGCACCATCCACGAGGGCTATTGAGACCCCGAATTCATCCTGGATCTTGGTTTCCGCGGTGACAATCAAGATGACAAGTCCAAGGGAATCGAGCTGCGAGTCTTTCCCAACGAGAAGCAGGTCCGGGCCGATAGAAGTCTCCTCCTGGCCGGGACTGCCTTGGACCGCGTCGGTCGCCGCTTCGACAAGAATCTTGTAGACACGTTCATTTAACGACATATAGGGAGCTCCGTTTTGTGTATGGCCTTCATTCTAGTAGATCAGGTCTGACCGGAATGCTTCGCGGTCTTAGGGTCTTGAGTCCTGGGTCTTGGGTCTTGTAAGGATCCTCCTCCTTTTCGTGTGAGGCGTGTCAAGTCAGAAATGGAAAAGATTACGAGTGCCAATGCCTCCTCCCCTTTGCGTTCTTGGCGTGAGCTGAATTCGTTTCACGCGAAGCTCGCTTAGTTGGCTAAGGATTCAAACGATTACGAACACGATCTAAGGTGCCACGTTCCAGGTCCCAAGACCCAAGACTCAAGACCTCTGGGCCTCAAGCCAACTTCTGCCCCAGAAATGCTATACTTCGACTGGAATTGACGAACCGATACGCAATCCTACCGGACTGGTTTTACTACTTCTGTTCTTTGCCGATTCTCGCTCTTCTTCCCAGACATCTTGGTTATCGACTTT
>JAUVSF010000075.1 GCA_030597245.1 Acidobacteriota bacterium | reverse complement strand
TGCTCTGCAGCAGCCAGGAGTATAACGCCCCGTGCATGTCCAAGTGTCAGTGCGCTCTTGACATTAACGGCGTAGAACAAGCCTTCGACGACAACTATCTCGGGTTCGAATTTGGCCATCAAGTCGGTTAAGGCGGAATGAATTTTCCTCAGGCGCTCGGGAATGGTTGGGGTAGAGCCATTGACCACAACCGAGATCGCCCCGTAGTCGAGACAACGGAAATGGTTTCCCTCTACTGAGACAAATCCGTAACCGGTTACACGGCTCCCGGGATCGACTCCCATGATTACCATACGATAATCATACCGAGAGAATCTGACCGGGGGGACCGGGGATCAGTTATCGGTTATCGGTTATCGGCCTGCCCTCCATAGCTTCAGCGAAGGAGGGTAAGCGGTAATCGGGGGAGTAAGCAGTAAGTAGTGAGTAGTGATCGGTGGTCGGTGATCGGACTTCGTCGCTAGCTTAATCGTAAACTTTGTCGAAATTCGGGAGGAATGAATCGACTAGGTTTACGACGAAGCTCACGATGATGGGTGCGGGGAACTGGGGCTTCATCGACTTTGTCGCTAACTTAATCGCGAACTTTGTCGAAATTCCCATGGACGAATCGACTAAGCTTACGACAAGGTTTACGACGAAGGGTTTTGGGATCTGGGGACGCCGGCTACGACCGATCACCGAGCACGAGCACGAAGGATTGTCCCATTACCCAGTTGACACTACCTTTGATGTTCTTGGTGAGCTTCTGAATGATGACAACCAGGGATGGTTGTCCTACCCCGATTACCGATTACTGATTACTGATCACCGATTACCCAGCTCCCCCCTTACGAAGTGAAGGCCTCCATTTCCTTCTCGTCTATATCGAAGTTCGCGTAGACGTTCTGGACGTCATCATGCTCTTCCAGGAATTCCATCAGATTGAGCATCTGGTGAGCCGTCTTCCCGGTAACCCGGACTTCGTTCTGAGGAATCATGGTGAGAGAGCTGTGATCCACCTGTACAGAGGCATCAGCGAGTGCTTGCTTCACCGATTCAAAAGCTTCCACCGAGGTATAAACCTCGAACATATCACCCTCGGCCCGTAGATCTTCTGCACCGGCCTCCAGCACAACCTCGAATAGGCTCTCTTCGGAAACTCCCTGCTTGGGTACCGTGATGAAGCCCTTCTTCTCAAACATCCACTGAACACTTCCATTCTCGCCCAGGTTGCCACCATACTTCGAGAAGGTATGTCTAATCTCTGCCACCGTACGATTCTTGTTGTCGGTCAACGTTTCTATGAAAACGGCAACACCGCCCGGGCCGTACCCTTCATAGGTAGATTCCTCGTAACTTTGTCCAGGGAGCTCGCCTAGACCCTTGAGAATCGCCCGTTTCACATTGTCCTGCGGCATGTTCGCGTCCCTGGCGCCTTGGACAGCAGTCCTCAGTCGCGGGTTTGCGTCAGGATCACCACCTCCCAGCCGCGCGGCCACACTGATCTCCTTAATCAGCTGCGTGAAGATTTTTCCCCGTTTGGAATCGGCCGCAGCCTTCTTGTGACGTATCGAATGCCACTTCGAATGTCCGGACATAGGAATCTCCTGCTAGACTTAGATGTTTGAGGCAATAATTCTAGCATGACGGAGCAGCTGGGTCATGCTGAACAGCGCCCCTTCTAAGGATTCAACTGCGGGACCACAAGTCACTCTTCAGCTCATGGCGAAAAGTCCGCTCTCTGGGGAAGAGATCAAGGGCCCCGCGAAACAAAGACAGTAAGCGAACTCAAGACGTGGCAGAAACCGACCAGTTCCAACGCATCAAGTACAAAGCCACCATCCAGTATCTGGGAACCGGATATCATGGATGGCAGAAGCAGAAGAACAACCTAACTGTGCAGGAGGTTATGGAATCCAGCCTTTCGCGGCTCGCTGGTGAGAGCGTGAAGGTTGCTGGTGCCAGCCGAACTGATGCCGGCGTCCATGCAAAAGGCCAGGTCGCACACTTCCTGTTCCCAACCAAAGATTCCGTCCCCGACCTGAAGAAAGCTGCCAATGCAATTCTCCCCAGGGACATTCGAATCAAAGCACTGACCAAGGTTCCTCCTTCCTTTCACGCTCAACGCAATGCCCGAAAGAAGCGGTACGAATACCACATCTACAGCGGTGAGGTGTTTCCTCCTTTTCTCTGCAATCGCGCGATTCACGTCGGACATTCGCTCAACCTCAGTCTGTTGAACCATGCAGCATCTCTGTTCCTGGGAACCCATGATTTCAGCGGATTTGCCGCTTCCAGCACGATAGTACGGAACCGGGTGAGGTCCCTCTTCGTTTCAAACTTCAGAAAAAGAGGAGCTCACTATGTCTACCGGGTCGAGGCAGACGGATTTCTTCACCACATGATTCGAAACATCGTCGGAACACTATTAGAGATCAGCATGGGCAAACTGGACGTGGAAACAGTTACCGAGATCCTGCGTCGCCGCGATCGAAGCATGGCTGGGCCAACGGCTCCTGCAGAGGGCCTCTATTTGGTGAAGATCTGGTATTAAGGGTCTGTTGCTCAAACGGAAACCGCAACAGCCCAAGCTCGAAGTTCGAAATCCGAAGCTCGAAACAAGCTAGAAGTCGCAAGGTCTAAGGTCTAAACGCCTGGAAAGGACTGTTTCTAAGAACTTTATCAGCGGGATCCTGTTTTAGTCCTTAGATATTCGAGCTTGAGATTTGTTTCGAATTTCGAGCTTCGAATTTGGGCGCGCCGCCATCTGGGCAACGCACCCTTAAGACTCGCCGCCGTAAGAGCGTGAGAGGTCAATCCCTTTCGCCCGGCAACCTTCCGGTTCAGGTTTTGAGCGAGCCGGGGCGGAAGTTGTTTGGACGCGCTCGGAGTGGTAGATTACGGGCATCTTATGACCGATCTGCTCAAGAACTTTGAAGGTGTTATCCAACCGGGTAGCAGAGAGGCCCGATTAATATCTCAACTGGACTCCGAACGAATTCCCAAACATGTGGCGATCATCATGGATGGGAATGGCCGGTGGGCTCGCCAGAGGGATCTTCCTAGAGTGGAGGGCCACCGGGCCGGTATCGAGTCTGTCAAAGCGGCGGTCGAATTTTCAGCACGCCTGGAGATCGCCAATCTCACTCTCTACGCTTTCTCGGCGGAAAACTGGAAACGGCCGGCAGAGGAAGTCAACACTCTTTGGAAGCTTTTGAGAACGTATCTCAGGCGCGAACTCTCAACTCTGAAGAAACACGGCATCCAATTCAGTGCCATAGGGCGGATTTCCGAACTTCCCGAACACGTCCAGGAAGAGCTGCGGGTTGCTGAACGAGAGACTATCGATAACACACGGATGCATCTCATAATTGCACTGAACTACAGCGGCCGACTCGAGCTCGTGGACGCTTTTAATCGTATCCGCCAGGAAGGATCACCGTATCCAATAGGCGAAGAGGATATTGCCCGCACCCTCTACACTGCGGGCCTTCCTGACCCGGATCTCCTGATCCGGACAAGTGGGGAAATGCGAGTGAGCAACTTTCTGCTTTGGCAGATCGCCTACTCCGAAATCTATGTTTCTGAAGTTCTCTGGCCTGATTTCCGCGGCCGGGAGTTCCTGGAAGCGATTATGGCTTACCAGAAACGTTAAAGACGGTACGGAGGAATCCTCTCCGCTTCGCGTCAGGAACCCAAATGACCCGAAGAATCCTTACCGCGGCAGTCTTGATACCCATCCTGATACTGGCCATTTTTGTACTCCCTCTACCGGTCTTCCTCAGCATTCTCTCGATTCTTTTAGTACTGGGCCTTCGAGAACTGGGATCGCTCCTCTCATCAATGAATGCGCAACTCTTCCCGATCACTTTCCTGCTGGTCGGAGGGCTTCCCTGGGTAATGGGCTATCGGATGGAAATGCTGGTTGCTTACCTGCTCCTGACGCTGGTGCTGCTGCTGTTTTCGACGATTATCCGCACAGAGGATCTTGCCACCGGTCTCCCAAGTGTCTCCGGGAACTTCTTTGCCGTGGCTTATCTTGGTCTACCACTTTCGTTATTAGCTTTGTTTCACCCACTTTCCTCGGAGGGTAGGGCTGAGCCCGGTCGGGTATGGGAGATGCTATTAGTGATGATGATTGTTTGGGGAGCCGATGCGGCGGCATATTTCGTTGGAAAAGCCTTTGGGCAGCACAAAGTTACACCCCGCCTCAGTCCCAAGAAATCGGCTGAGGGTTTTGCAGCTGGACTCCTTCTACCGGCGCTTCTGGTGCCGATATTTGGAGGCTATCTGGTACCAAACAGGTCCACTACATTTCTGTTGGTGGCAGCAATTGTGGTCGCAGTGTCCGGGGCAGCTGGAGATTTGTTCGAGTCGATGCTGAAGAGAGGAGCAGGCATCAAGGATACGTCGGATCTTCTCCCGGGTCACGGAGGTATCCTGGATCGAATCGACAGTCTACTTTTTGCTTTCCCCTGCTACTATCTACTCACGTTGCTCTGGGAAACACAATTTTAGAGACTACGTTATTCCATGCAGAAACTGGCAATCCTCGGTTCAACAGGCTCAATTGGACAGAGCGCTCTTGGCCTGGTGGACCTGTACCCCGAAATGTTTGAGGTTGTGGCTCTGGCCGCTAACCGAAACGCAGACTTGCTTTTCGAACAAGCGGCCAAATATCGTCCAACCCTGGTTGCACTCCATGACGAGGACGCTGCCAAAACACTGAGTCGACAGCTTCCAGGAACTCGGGTCGCCTCAGGTGCCGAGGGTTTGGTGGAAGTCTCCTGCCACGCTGAGGCCACCGTAGTTCTTTCTTCTATTATGGGTGCTGCCGGCCTTCTTCCAACCTACCATGCGATCAAAGAGGGCAAGAAGATCGCACTGGCAAACAAGGAAACCCTCGTGATGGCCGGCGAGCTGCTAGTCAACCTGGCTCGTCGACAGAACTCTCAATTACTGCCCGTCGATAGTGAACACAGCGCGCTCCACCAGTGCCTGAGAGGCGCAGAATCTTCCGAAGTCCGTCGTCTCCTCCTCACCGCCTCAGGTGGTCCGTTTGTAAACTGGACTCGCGACTCGATGGCCAAAATAACTGTCGAACAGGCGCTGGATCATCCTACGTGGGAAATGGGGCCTAAGATCACGATCGACTCCGCCACCCTTATGAACAAAGGCCTTGAAGTGATTGAAGCCCATCACTTCTTCGGCTTCTCACCGGACCAGATCTCGGTCGCCATCCACCCACAGTCGGTAATCCACTCAATCGTCGAATTTATAGATGGAACAATGCTGGCGCAAATGAGTATTACCGACATGAGAACCTCTCTGCTCTACGCCTTTGCGTATCCCGAACGATGGAAGTCCCGTCTCCCTGAACTGAACCTGTTTTCACTTCCAGAACTCAGGTTTGAAAGCCCCGATACAGCCCGCTTCCCCTGTCTGGACCTTGCCTATCAGGCACTCCGGGCTGGTGGTTCGTGTCCGGCCGCCTTGAACGCAGCAAATGAGGTGGCCGTAGGGCTCTTCCTGGAAGGCCAGATGCCTTTTCTCAGGATTCCCGAGTTGATCGACCAAACCCTGGAAGCTCACCAGCGCATTGAAGTGGAGAGCCTCGAAGCCGTGCTCGAAGCAGACAGGTGTGCACGCGATGAGGCGATGAGACTGGCGAGACAAAGCGGTTGGGTTCAGGTCTGAACAAGTCTCGGGCCTCGGAGTCTCGATAGCTCGGGGTCGCGTAGGATCTTTCAGTGGCGTCCTCAATGATCCGAGCGCTGGGAGCGGTGGCACTGCCCAAACCTCGTGGTCCGTTGAAACGGAACTCCTCTTCCAACGTCTGTTGTAAGGTAGAATACTACTCTCAAAAACGAAAGGAAGCTCTCCGTTGGAGATACTTAGTTCCCTGAGTTGGACCATAGTCTGGTTTGTGATCGTGCTCGGAATCATGATTTTCATTCATGAACTGGGGCACCACCTGATGGCAAAAGCCCTGAAGATCCGGGTCGATGTGTTCTCACTCGGTTTTGGCCCCCGACTGGCTGGACTCGAGAGAGGCGGTACGGACTACCGAATCAGCCTTCTGCCGTTAGGCGGGTACGTCAAAATGGCCGGTGAGCACTACGATGATGAACTGACCGGAAGTCCTGATGAGTTTCTCTCACGCCCCAAATCCCACCGGCTTGCCGTCGCAATAGCTGGGCCGGCGATGAACGTTGGGCTGGCAATTCTCTTGCTGACCTTGAACTTCATTGTGGGCATCCAGATCCCTGCTTACCTGAGCGAACCCGCGATTGTGGGATACGTGGTGCAGGACTCGCCGGCCCAGGAGTTTGATCTGAGAGAAGGAGATCACATCGTATCGGTTGCAGGTGATTCAACACCAACCTGGGAAGACCTCCAACTCAGTGTCATGACTAGCCCGGGGCAGCTTGTTGAGGTTGAATTGATCAGGGATGGTGAGCCAATTCAGAAACTGGTTCGAATCGATGAAAACCCCTCAACAGGAACCGGCTTTCTTGGGGTGCTTTCAGACGTGGACAACGTGATTTCTGCTGTACAACCTGGACCCGCAGAGGACGGAGGGTTGCAGGCAGGAGACGCCGTTGTCCAGGTCACGGATAGCAAAACGACAGCTCGACGACTTCCGGCGATCCTCGAGATTATTGCAGCCAGCGAAGGTGAGCCCCTCGAATTCACTGTTCGTCGCGACGATACCAGTTTCACAACGACGATAGTACCCGTCGAAATCGATGGTCGCACGAGGGTGGGAATGATGATCGGAGAGATGCCTTCTTTCGGCACCAGGCTGGAGCAGTATGGACCGCTTGAAGCGCTGTCTAAATCGATCCAGCGCTGCTATCAGTTGACCCTCATGACTGTTCAGATAGTCGGAAAGCTCCTGACGGGCAAGACGTCTTTGAAAGTGATGTCGGGGCCAATCGAGATCGCCCGGTACTCAGGACAAGCTGCGTCTCAGGGAGTACAGGCCTTGACTAGCTTCATTGCCTTTATTTCGCTCCAATTGGGAATTTTCAACCTCTTTCCCATCCCCATTCTTGACGGTGGGATGATCACGCTCATCCTGATCGAAGCAGTGCTGAGAAAGGACCTCAGCCAGAAGGTGAAAGAACGGATCTTTCAGGTTGGGTTTATCTTTCTCATTCTGCTGATGGGTGTAGTCATCATCAACGATATCTCGAAGAATATCTAATTCGGATTTGCTCCATAAACAATCTCCGCAGTGTCCATATCAACCTTGGGAGCAGTCCGAAGGAGGATGTACACCCAGCCAGTCAGTCTTTCCTCAAATGTGACTTGAGAGTTTGTGCCCTTCTCAGGAAGAAGTCCAGCCGTTCCCCGTTCGAACTTCGTCGTTCGCCATTCACCATTCTCTCTTCCCCATTCGTCATTCGCCATTGGAACGTCTCCCCTCACCGCCCGACGTAACTCAGGACGCTCACCACAATGTAAGTTCCAAGAAGAACAACGCCGAACGGTCTCCTGAGCCGGTCTCCAGACAGTACAATCCCAACTCTAAAAACCAAAAGCACGAGGAGCATGGAAGGAAAATAGAGGGTAAAAAAGTGGGAGGGAGCCAGGAGACCTCCCTGCGTTACCGCAGCAGCGGCGCCTGCCACGAAAAGAACGTTGAGAATGTCGGCACCCACAACATTTCCGACAGCCAGTTCACCATGTCCCTGATACGCGGCGGTCACGGCAGTTACAAGCTCCGGGAGCGACGTTCCAAACGCAACAAGGGTCGCTGCAATGATGGCCTCCGGAACTTGCAGCCGCGTAGCCGCCTCCGAAACGGCGGGAATAAGTACCCAGGACGAACCAACCACCAGCGCCACTGCACCCGCCAGCTTCACTATCACTAGCGGAATTGACGTCTCCGCCGCACTTTCTTGTGGCTCACTCGCCAACGACACATCTGCGCTCGGGAGATCTTCCCTTCCTGCCCAACGGATCGATTTGATCAGGTATCCGACGAGGAGAATCAGGAATGCAAAGCCAACCCACCTCGGCATGCGTCCACCGTCAACAAAAACCATCCCGAGGTTTCCCCAGGGCAAACAAACGAGCACCAGCAAGATCCCACAGGCGAACTGGATCCAGCCCTGGCGGTTCACGATCTTGCGGTCCAATGGGAGGGGGGAAATCAGGCAGGCAAGTCCCAGGATGAGCCCGGTATCGCAAATAATCGAGCCTACGGCGTTGCCCAGTGCAAGTCCCGGCCTCCCCTGAAAAGCAGCGAGAACCGAAACCACGGCTTCGGGAGTCGTAGTACCGAGACTGACGACTGTAGCCCCTATGATCACTTTGGGGATGCCCGACCGCTTCGATAGTGTAACCGCTTCGTCAACGAGCCAGCCGGCTCCCTGGGCCAAGACAATCAGACATAAGACGATTAGTCCGGCCAAAAGGGGCCACGATGACACAACAACGATTTCAGCTAGCCATTCCTCCATGATTCGCCAATCGAGGTGCCCCCAGGGCTCACAGAAAGGATTCCCTTCAAAAAGAAGGCCGAGTTCTGATAAACAGCACCCGGCCAACAAGAGTAAATGCGTGTGAGAAAATTAGAAGCGAACTCGGCCTTAACCCAGTTCCCAACTCGCCCGACTCCGTACCCTGATTGAAAAACCGAAAAGAATCAAGCTACACCGGCCGGCAAGAAAGGAAGCACCCATCAGCAAGTCAGCCGATCTGGACTCCTCAGCTGGAAAAGCTTGAGACCGCCTCCCCTTCATCGGTATACGAATCAAATACGGTCAGAAGCTTGGTGATGGCAAGCAGTTCACGCAGCTTCTTGGTGAGATGAAGCAGCTTCAACTCGCCACCCTGGTTTGTGACGGTCGTAAATGAACTCACCATTTCACCGATGCCTGAACTGTCGACATAACTCACGTCTTCCATGTTCAGCAGAATCTTCTTCCTGCCGGCCTGAAGAAGGTCCCGGACCGTATTACGGATCTCAGCACTGCCTTCTCCAATCGTGATCTTACCGTGGATGTCGAGAACTGTGACACCATCAACTGTCCGAGTATCAATTGTCATCTTCTTTTCCCCGCTTCTTCTGTGATCTAACCTTTTTCATTACTATTTCATGCCCCCCTTCCGGAGAGACTCTGAAATCAACACTATCCATGAAAGACCGAACAAAGAAGATACCTCTACCGCCCGGTCTTAACAAGTTTTCCGGATCAAGTGGATCGGGAATATCCAGACCCTCAAGCCCCTTCCCCTGATCCCTGACAATAATCTCCAACCGATCTTCGCAGATTCTGAAAACCAGCACAACCTTCTTCTTGGCATCCTTCTGGTTTCCATGCAGAATAGCGTTGGTTACTGCCTCACGGACTGCCAGACCGATCCAATACTGGGAATCCGAGTCAAACCCGGCCAACGCAGAAACGCCGTCTGAAACCCCTTGTATCAAGTCCAGGTAGCCAATTTCACTGCCAAAACTGAGTTCTATAGCTTTACTTACGGCTCCGCTCACCGTTCAGTCAATTCCACTCCTTCGGTTGCTGAGTGATTTCGAGTGAGAAACCTGTCTCCGGTCCCTGCAGCTTTAGCCCAATCACACTCTCAAGAAAGACTTGGAATCTTAATCATTCCGGGGAAAGTTTGTCAATGTTGTCTACCCCGATGCATTTACGCAGTAGAGAAGGAGAATGCCGGTAACCAGATACCAGATACCAGATGCCGGATGCCAAATCGTAAATCGCAAATCGAAAATCCCAGATGCCGGCGAGGTTGGGCGGAGGGAAACAGGATCAACCACTAAAACACGAATTCACTAGTAAGATCTTCTTCGGTTAGTGCTTTAGTGGTTTGATCCCCAGCCCCCAACTCCCAATTCCCAAGACCGCCGATCGAAGTTCGAAGTTCGAAGTTCGAAGTTCGAAACAAGACCCAAAACCGATCGAAGTTCGTACTTCGTCGTTTCACTTCGCACTTCGCACTTCGCACTTTCTTCAACCCCCAGCCCAGTTCCCAGCCCCCAGTTCCCGGCAGGAATCGCGACTTCTGTTAACATGGTTCAAGAGTTGACTCACACAATTTCTCGGCGCTCTCGCTACCTAAGGATTTTCGGGCTGATCCTTCTCGGGATTCTGGCTCTACTGGTGTCTGTTTCCTGGCTATGGCTCGAGAGCGCGTCTTTCGACCGGTGGCTCAGAACTCGTATCGTCACTGCGCTTGAAGAACGCTTTCCGGTGTTAGTAACGCTTGATCGGGCACATCTGGAAGCTCTGGGTGGGACAGTCGAGATCGAAAACTTCCGACTGCAGAGCAGAATCCATAGCACCGATACTCCAGCAATCGAAATAGCCAAGGCCCGCCTGAATTTCTCACTGTTTCGAATCCTTTCAGAGGGTTTTCACCTGGATGAACTGTTCGTTTCACAACCCAAGGTTCATATCGCGGAGGACCCAAACGGGAGACTGAACATTGAGAATATCTTCCTGCGGCCTGATTTTGAGCCTGCTCAAGACAGGCATGATGGTTCCGGCTTTCCGTGGACAGTCCAGATTGGCAGGGTTCAGGTCAAGAACGGAATGGTGGCCTACATGAACGAGCGGGTAGTCTTCGATTCTCAGGATGGCGCACTTGCCTTTTCACTCCAGCGCAAGCCTGAAAGTCAAGCTTACGTCGGTGACCTCATTCTGTCGGGTTTTGTATCAAGTATCGATCACTTCACGCTCCCCGTGTCAGAGGTGCGAACCCGTTTTACCCTGACCGAAGATCAAATTGAATTCCATCTCCTGGAACTCAACGGGCCCGCAGTGGACGCCCGATTGGCAGGCACTGTCGAAGATTTGAAGGCTCCGAAGTGTAACTTCGAGCTGAACCTGGAAGTTAACCTGGCGAAGCTTGAAATTTTTCACGTCGCAGACCACGTGGAGCAGGGGCGCGTTCAGATTGCCGGACACCTCGACGGGTTACTCGCAGAGCCGGTTCTGTCTGGAACGGTTATCTCTCCCCTGGTCCAAGTCAGAGAACTGCCCTTCAAGAACCTGGATGGGGAGTTCTCCCTGGATAGAACTGGGATCTCTCTGCCGCAGTTCACGTTTGATCTCTTTGACGGGTCCGGCAGCGCCAAAGGACAAGGGCATTGGAACCGAGATCGATCCTCTGAGTTCAGAGTGAAGATTACTGGAGTCGATCTCTCATCATTATTGTCCTATGCAAATCAGGAGGAGGTGTCGCTGGCCGGCTCTGCCGATACAACCTTAACGGTGGTGTGGCCCGGGATGTCACTTGCTGAAATTGAATTGAACGGGGGGGTTAACTACCGTGGTACTGCCATCCATCAGATTCCTCTTGACAGCGTGGTGCTTAGTTCCGCATTACCATTCGAAGGATCCGGGGAAGTTGCTTACGGCAATGGCTCATTCGAACTGAGTACCGGGCGTCTGACAACTGAAAAGACTGCCATCGACTTCTCTGCCTGGATCGTTGGAACAGGAGCGACGGAGTTTTCCGCTACGATCACCTCACAGAGTGTCCCGGAGCTAACTGATCTTGCAGCGAGTCTAGGACTGCCCTGGGAGGAGTTCCGCCAACGATTTGACATCGATCTCTTGGGCCAGGTCCGGGCCGAAGTGGACCTTCGGAGCCCCTCACAGGGTTCGACCACGGTCGAGGCACAGCTTCAGGTTCAAGAAGTCAAATTGGCCGGTCAAGTACTTGGCTCGGTTGCCGGGGAACTTTACCTCGAAGCGAACAAGATTCGAATCGAAGCAGTAGAGTTAACAAATCCCGAGTTCGAGCTCACGGGGTCAGCCTGGCTGGATCGATCCTCCCCCACAGAGAGATTCTCAATTCGAACCAGGCTATCGAAGTTTCCAGCCGAAGTACTGTTTAACACCCTCCAGATCGATCCCTATGTCAGCGCTCTTGTGTCAGGCCAGTTCGCACTCGCCCGAGACGAATCAAGCGAATTATCAGGGGATGGCAATATCAGGCTCACAAGTATCGAAGTGCCGGGTCTCCCCGCTGGAACCATCGAAGGACTCTCCACTCGTTTTAGTATCCGGAATGGAACCCTACAACTGCAGGACACAACTCTTTCTTCACCTGCTGGAGAACTTCGTGGCTTTCTTGACTACGCTTTGGGGAGCGGAAGCTTCTCGACCAGGTTTGACGGAGCAGAGCTCGCTCTTGGTGAGCTTCCGTTCCTAGCGTCAGTCCCCATCCAGGGAAGCCTGAACCTGTCGATTCTTGGAGAAGGAAATATAGACAACCCGGAGATCTCGGTGACAGGAGATTCCGAGGTACTCTACATCGCTGAGTATCCCTTGCAGGACTTTCAGCTGAGCTGTCTTCCCGAAGTTGGATTGAACCGGTTCAGAATCGGAGGGATGTTCCTGGACCAGCCTTTTCAGCTAGCAGGCACAGTTGAACCCGTAACACCTTTCCCCTTCAAGGCTCAACTGGTTCTCAAGGGTACCCCACTTTCACCTTACCTGGCACTGTTGACGGAAACAGAAGTATCAGGAGTCGAGGCTTTTCTCACGGGGCTGATCAAAGCAGAAGGGACGCTTAAGGAGTTCTCTCAACTTCAACTCCGGGGTGACCTCCAAAAACTCAGGTTAATGCTTCGAGACTATGAGTTGACCACTGCTGAACCGGTCACCATAACCTTAACGGATGGTTCTATCCAGGTGCCCTCTCTCCGTTTCATAGGGGAAGAAACCGACTTAAGAGTACGAGGCCAAATCGACCTGAAGGAGCAAGGTTCCGTTAACCTTAAACTGGTTGGAGACTCCAGCCTTCGCCTCCTGAATGCGGTTCTCGAAGAATCGTCAGTCGAAGGACGACTTGAGCTCGAAATCGACATATCCGGCCCGCTTGACTCGCCCCAAATCGTGGGAACTGCCCACCTCAGCCGTGGTCGCTTTGTCCACAGCGAGCTTCCCCTCACCTTTTGGAACATCCAAGGCAGTCTGAAGTTCACACCTGCTCAGCTTTCTCTGGAGCGTCTGGTGGCAGATACGGAACTCGGTAGAATCAATCTTGGCGGGGGAGTATTCCTGGAAAGCTTTGTCCCACAGCGATGGCAGATCAGAGCGGTGGGGACAGGTCTGCAGGTCGAGTATCCGGCAGACGTCGTTTCGACGCTTGATATGAACCTGAGCCTCGTAAGAACCCCTGGCACTCAACTCATCTCGGGGACGATCTACTTAAGATCCAGCGAGTTCACGAAGAACATAACGCTAGCAGATCTGATTCTCCAACTCGCACAACCTACAGCTACACGTCAAAGGCAACCCGACGGAGAGGAGATTGTGCTTGATATCTCTGTGACAGGCAATCGGAGCATGCGAATCGATAACAATCTCGGGGACGTAACCGCCAGCGCGGACCTGTCAATAATTGGAACCATTGCGAATCCGGTAATCCTGGGAAGCATTACGATCGACGAAGGCGCCCTGCACCTCGAAGGAAATGATTTTGACATCAGCCGGGGAACGATCTCGTTCAACGACCCTTACAAGACCTCTCCCTACTTCAACTTCGAGGCTGAGACCACAATCAGAGAGTATGAAATCACCGCAAGCGTTCGAGGGCCCATGGACCGTATTAAAGCGTCGTTCAGTTCGGACCCGCCATTATCCACCACGGGCGTGATCTCGCTCCTCGCTACGGGACAGACTTCAGAGGAGATCTTTGGAACCGGGACAACGGGTCAAACTGAGTCGGGAACGTTAGCGCTATACGGAGCCGGAGCTCTTCTGAGTAAGACGCTAGGGAGCGAGTTGCAGTCCCAGACCTCAAAACTATTTGGATTGCAGCGTTTCTCGGTTGACCCTTTCATCGACAGCGGCAGGAACCGGGATCCGGGTGCCAGGATCACTCTGGGGGCTCAATTGAGCAAGAATGTGAATGTTACCTATGTCTCCAGCTTGGGAAAAGAGATTTTGGGACAGACAGTTGTCATCCAGTATCGGTTGAGCAACTGGCTCACACTGGTCGGAACCAGCGATAGTGAAGGTGCCTTGGCAATCGATATCAAGTTCAAGAACCGGTTCTGAGGGATCTGCGAGCGTGAGTCATCAAACGGAAGTAAGGATCGATGAACCCTACCTCAAGTCCCCTCGAGGTCGATTGCAGTACTGCGTGCTAATTCTGATTCGAGTCTGTGTCCTTTGCTGCTCTCTCTGGAGTCTGGGTGGTCCTTCCCTTGAGAAACATGA
>JAUVSF010000083.1 GCA_030597245.1 Acidobacteriota bacterium | reverse complement strand
GCCCGCTTCAATCAGGCGCCCTATTTTGCTCAGGATCTGAAACTGATCGAGGCTCTGGCAAATGTCTTCTCTCACATGCTCCAGAACATCCTTCTGCAGGAGAAAAAGCAGGAGCAGGAAATACGAGAACAGGGGCTTATTCTTGACGTAAGCCGCTCGGAGCTAAAGGCATTAAGAGCGCAGGTCAACCCGCACTTCCTGTTCAACGCCTTGAATGCCATTGCAAGTCTGACTCACCGAAACCCCGCCAAGGCGGAAGAGACGGTCGAACAACTCGCTGAAGTATTTCGTTATACGTTGAGGAGTTCGGAAAAAGAGTGGGTGCGAGTGAGTGAGGAAATAGGCTTCATTCGTGCCTATCTGGAAGTAGAGAAAGCCCGGTACGGTAAACGACTTGAAGTGAATATAGGAGTTGAGAGGGTCGTAGAAGAGTTGCAGGTTCCTTCGATGGTGATTCAAATCCTGGTGGAAAACGCCGTCAAGCATGGAATCTCGGCAGTCAAGGGACGCGCCAGGGTAGGAATTGAGGTGAAGAGGAAAGACTCCTTTCTTGAAATCCGTATAAGCGATAACGGACCGGGCTTCGTGGATGATGATCCCGGACCGGTTGGAAAGAAGAAGTCCGGCTACGGCCTCAAGAATGTCCGTGGACGCTTGAAGGGTTACTATGGAGACAGAGCCTCCTTGAACGTTGAACGCCTGGAAGACGGGGGATTGACCGTAGCCACGGTTCGGATTCCCATCGAACCGGATGTAGTGACCTGAGTAGGGACAGCTGGTATGAGGATCAGGACTCTTTTGGTGGATGACGAGGAGGCGGCTCGAGACCGGCTTCATCAGCTTCTTGCCTCATTTGAAGAACTTGAGATCATTGGTACCGCTGAAGATGGAGATGAAGCTCTGGAGCTTATCGGTACTCTCCGCCCTGATCTCGTGTTTCTGGATATCGAGATGCCTGGCAAGACCGGAATTCAGGTTGCAGCCCAGCTTCAACCACCACGGCCGCAGATCATCTATTGCACGGCGTACGACCAGTTTGCTCTCGCGGCTTTCGAGCAACATGCCCTGGATTACTTGCTGAAGCCGGTATCGCGTGCCCGACTGACCAAGGCAGTCGATCGTGTTCGGGAGAGCTTGAAACAGAATGTCTGGGAAGAAGAGGAGCTCAAGCCGGCAGAAAGAACACAGGCCCGGCTGTTCCCCCAATCGCTGCCTCGCTTGCGGACGCTTGAATACACAGGCTTCTGTAGGCCGGCTCGAGGCGTAGGCGGTGACTACTATGATTTTCTCTCACTGGGTCAAGGTAAACTGGGAATAGCCCTCGCAGATGTGTCGGGAAAAGGGGTAGCCGCAGCTCTTCTTATGGCGGGATTGCAGGGCAGGCTCCAGAGTCGCGCGTTCGAGAATCCGGAACGGATTGACGAAATGATCGCGGAACTCAATGACTCGATGTACGAGTCAACCGATTCCGGCAAGTTCGTGACCCTTTTTTATGGTGTGTACGACGACGAGAACCGGTTGTTTAACTACGTGAATGCAGGCCACAACCCACCAATTTGGGTGAAATGTGGGACCGACGGTACGATCTCCATCGAACATCTCGAAGCCGGTGGTATGGTTGTTGGTGCCTTCCCTCGGGCCCGGTTCGAGCAAGGTCAGTTAACCCTTGGGCCCGGCGAGACAATCCTGATCTTCACGGATGGGCTTACTGAGGCGATGAATTCAGCCGAGGAGGAGTTTGGGGAGGTAAGGCTGGTGGATCTGTTAGAGGCGAACCTGGACCGATCTGTACACGAATTGGCGAATCTGATCGAAGCGGCCGTGATGGATTACGTTGAACCGGGTTCTCTTCACGACGATCTCACTCTAATCGTGGCGAGGGGTGTTTGAATGGCTGTACTTCGTACCCTGGTTGTCGATGACGAAGAACTGGCCCGTGAGAGACTGAAAGTCCTCCTGGAAGCATTCGGAGACATAGAGGTGATCGGCGAAGCGAGCGATGGAGAAGAAGCAATCGAAAGAATCGTGGATCTCAGGCCGGATCTCGTGTTCCTCGATATTCAGATGCCGGGGTGTAGCGGGATTGAGGTAGCTGCCTCCCTGCCTGCGGGATCACCAGTGATCGTTTTCTGCACTGCGTACGATCAGTATGCGATCGAGGCATTTGAGGTTTCCGCTGTCGATTATCTACTCAAACCTGTCAGCAGAGTGCGTCTGTCGAAGGCGGTCGAACGTGTGCGCGGAACGCGGGAATCTGACAGAGGAATCGAACAAGCCGTTCGCAGTGTCACTCCTGCTCGATTTCTTGGCAAGCGTGGAAACAGGTATCGGGTGATTCCGAGGAAAAGCGTACTTTACTTCTGTTCGGAGGGTGGCCTGACCCAGCTTTGGACACAAGAACGGTACTACTGGATGGAGCCGGCCCTGACCGAGCTCGAGAACCGGTTGGCAGAGGCCGGGTTTTATCGCATCTCACGCCAGGCACTTGTGAATCTCAGAGGTGTTGAAGAGATCATTCCTTTGATAGGAGGACACGGCCAGGTGAAACTCGCCAACGGAAAAGTCCTTGACGTGAGCCGGCGCCGAATGAAGGCACTGCTGGAGGAACTGGAGAAGGAATAGCTTTATGAAGTTTCTCAGATTACTCCTTAAGAATCTGCTCAGGAACAAGAGGCGCAGTCTCTTGACAGTCTCGAGCATTGCCGTATCTCTTTTTCTGGTAGCAACTCTTGAGACCGTCTTAACCGAACTCAATAATCCGCCGGAAACTCCCGATTCCGCTCTGCGGCTGATCACCCGGCACAAGATCTCACTCTTCAATGCTCTCCCGATAGCCCATCGGGACAAGATAGCCGGCATCGATGGTGTCGAAGGGGTCGTTGGGAGCATGTGGTTTGGTGGTATTTACAAGGAGCCAAGCAATTTCTTCGCGAACTTTGCAGTGAATGCCGACGGGTTTTTTAATGTGTACCCTGACCTGATCATCTCAGAAGAGGAGAAGACGGCTTTTCTAGAGGATAGGACAGGAGCTCTTGTGGGCAAGAGCCTGACCGAGAGATTCGATTGGAAGCTGGGAGACAAAATCTTCCTCGAAAGCAACACTTGGCCGGTCGAAGTGGAGGTAACCATCAGAGGTATTTATGAGGGAGGCTCCGATCTGGGAACCACACTGTATCTGCACTGGGAGTACTACCAGGAAGTAATGGCGGCCGCCATGGGACAGTGGGGCTTTGCGGGGACATTTTCAGTGCGAGCTCAATCGAGTGAAGAGGTTCTTAGAATAGCCAAGGAGATCGATGCCCTCTTCGAGAACAGCAGTTTTCCGACTAAGACAGAAACCGAAAAGGCTTTCCTGCTGAGTTTCGTGGCAATGCTGGGTGATATCCAGTTCTTTATCACCAGCATCATCACGGTCGTAATTTTTACCATCATCCTGGTGGCTGCAAATACCATGGCTATGTCGATCCGAGAGCGAGTCAGGGAGATTGGGGTTCTCAAAGCACTTGGGTTCAAGAGCACGCAAGTGCTGGCGATGCTGGTTGGTGAGGCCGTTCTGCTGGCCCTGGCCGGGGCCATGATCGGATCCCTGGGAGCGCGAGTCATCTTCTCGGCGCTTCCCATGGCCCAGCTCACTTCGGGCTTTATACAGCGGTTCTACGTGACCCCCACGACACTTCTCCTTTGCGCAGGGATAGGCTTGCTGGTAGGCCTGGTGTCAGCAGGAGTACCCGCCTGGACCGCTGCCCGTCGGCCCGTAGTCGAGAGCCTGAGGAGGGTGGCATGAAGATTCCGATCAAGTACAACATCCGCTCGATTCTAATTCGCCGGGTTGGTTCTGCGATGACCGCGGTGGGTATAGGACTTACGGTAGCAGTGGTGGTAGTCATGATGGCTATGGTCAACGGACTCGACCGCACCTTTACGGAGACAGGAGATGATCAGAACCTGGTTGTTTTGCGAGAGGGATCGCTCAACGAAGTCAACAGTTACTTTACGCGAGACGCGTTTGAAACAGTTCGATTCCTGCCCGGTGTGATGAGAGATGAGGAAAACGAGCCGCTGGCCGTCGGCGAACTTATCGTCGTCATCACCCACCCGAGAAAAGATGGTAAGGAATCGAATGTCATGGTTCGTGGCACTTCCGAGACAGGATTCCGCCTTCGCCCCGAAATGAAGATGGTCGAAGGGCGCAAGTTCCGGGACGGGCTTAGGGAGATGATCGTCAGTCAGGCGTTGGCCAAGCGATTTGAGAACTTCAACGTAGGTGACACGATTAAGATCAATCGTGTGGACTGGAAGATCGTGGGCAGCTTCGAATCGGACGGCGGTGCCTATGAGTCTGAGTTGTGGGGAGGGTATCAGGATGTGGCACAGGTCTGGCAGCGACCGATCTTCTCCTCGATCCTGGTTAGAGCGGAGTCGCTTGAAGACGCTCAGGCGTTTATAAAGAGAATCGAAGATGATGACCGGATTCAGCTCAATGCGGTCAGTCAGAGAGATTATTACGCCGAACAGACGGTGTCCTCGATCGGCCTGAAAGCGCTGGCCGTATTCATTGCTGTTCTGATGGGGATCGGATCCTGTTTTGCCATCATGAACATGATGTATGGAATGGTCATGGGCCGGCAGCCGGAAATTGCCACGATGCGTGCTCTGGGGTTCCGCCGGCGCAGTACCCGGGCGTCCTTTCTGTTCGAGTCCGCAGTCCTCGCCTTGAGCGGCGGCGTGATTGGATGTGCGCTCGGTTCGCTGTTCAATGGTTACTCCGCAGGGACCTCGAACTTTTCCTCCTTCAGTGAGGTGTTGTTCAACTTTCAAGTGACCCCTTTGATTATTGCCTTAGGACTCTCTTTTGCTTTGGTCATGGGCATTCTCGGGGGGATTCTGCCCGCTCGTCGGGCGGCTTGGATCCGTTTGATCGATGTCTTGAAAGAGTAGCCCGGAACGGGCAGGTGAATGTCTAAATGAAGAAACAGGATCTCAGTGGACTGAGAATTGACCGCAGCAAGAAGCAAGCCGGCTCTTCTTCAGGAACAGGATGGAAGATCGTAAGCTTCATCCTGTTTGTGACGGTAGTCGCTCTTGCTGTCTATACTTACAGGATTGCTCTATCCGAACCCGAACCTGCACCGACGGTTGCCGAGGCTGCTCCCGCAGCAGACGCCGATCCGGAGACGTTCTCAAGAGACAGGGAAGTGCTTATCGCCTCGGGCTACGTGGTTGCGCACCATACACATTCACTCGGCTCCAAGGTCATGGGCCGCGTCGAGTGGATCGGAGTGGAAAAAGGGGACTCTGTAAAGAAGGGACAGTTGCTCGTCAAACTCGAGGACCGCGAATATCGAGCTCAGCTCGAGCAGGCGCAAGCTTCATTGAGGCAAACCGAGATCCGGCTGGTCGAGCTTGAAGCGGGATCCCGTCCCGAGGAGATTGAAAAAGCTGAAGCGGAATTGGAGCGAAGTCAAGCGGATCTAGCTAATGCAGAGACTGAAGTTGAACGGTTGAGAAGTCTGCTTGGAACCGGGATCGTTCACAAGCAGGAGGTGGATAACGCCGAGGCACGCTACAGGATGGCCAAGGCTACAGTCATAGCGGCGGAGAAGACGCTCAAGCTGCTGCAACTGGGTCCCCGGGTGGAGCAGATTCAGCAGGCCGGAGCGGAAGTCCAGCGCGCCCGAGCAGCTGTGGATTACGCGCAGACCATGCTGGATGCGACCGAGATTCGGGCCCCGATTACCGGAACTGTCCTGAGACGGATCGCGGAAGTAGGCGAGATGATTACCACGTCCTTTGCTGGGGGAGGAGGGGCAAAGTCAGCCGTCGTTGCTCTGGCGGATTTGAACGATCTTCAAGTCGAACTTGACATCAGTCAAACAGATTTCAACCGAATCTCGACTGAGCAGGATTGCCGGATGTCTCCCGAAGCGTACCCGGATCGTATCTACGTCTGTGAGATCGACGAAATCGCGCCGGAAGCTGACCGGCAAAAAGCCTCCATCCAGGTCAAGGTCAAAGTCTTGGAGCCAGATGACTATCTGAGACCGGAAATGAGCGCTCGAGTGACGTTTTTGAAGAAGGAAACCAACCATGAATAAACCTTTGATCGAGATTAACGAGTTGGGGAAGGTTTTCCACCGGGACACAGTCGAAATCCGGGCCCTGGATGGAATCGACCTTTCGATTCACGCCGGAGAATTTGTCTGTTTGATGGGACCGTCGGGCTCGGGAAAAAGTACCCTGCTCAACATCATAGCCGGCATAGATTACGCGACTGAAGGCGAGGCCGTGGTACTTGATACGGACCTCTCAAGCCTGAATGAGGATGGGCAGGCTACCTGGCGTAACCAACACGTCGGCTTTGTCTTTCAGCACTTCAACCTGATTCCGGTTTTGACCGCTTTTGAGAACGTGGAATTACCTCTTCTCCTGACCTCACTCAGCCGAAAGGAGAGAAGAGAGCACGTGGAGACTGCCCTCAGAGTGGTTAGGTTGACCGATCGGATGGAACACTACCCCAGGCAGTTGTCGGGCGGCCAGGAACAGCGGGTTGCGATCGCTCGAGCAATCGTAACCGATCCAACCTTCATCCTTGCTGATGAGCCAACTGGTGATCTCGACGCTGAGTCGGCACGAGAGGTGCTGGAAGTCCTGAGTACCTTGAACAGCGAATTCGGAAAGACGATTATCATGGTGACACACGACCCCAGGGCGGCGGAGTTCGCCTCCGTGACTTATCACCTCGACAAAGGGCTCCTGACCAAGACGGTTCTGAACGGATCGCATTCGTGAAGCTATCCATTTGCCTGGCAGTGAATCCTATCCCTGGTCCCCGTGGAAGGGGAGAGAAATGCAAAAGGTCCTCTTTTGTACTTGCAGGTACGCGCAGGTGGATCTAAACTAGCAGCATACCGTGGGATACACACCCAATTCATTAAAGACAACTCACCGAGCAAAGGAGGGCGACTATGATTTCGCGCCGGGATCTCCACGAGTTACTCTCGCATCCACCAGATACGGAGAGCCCTGTCCTGAGTCTCTATCTTGATGTCGATCAGCAGCGAGCGGTCAATCTGAATAGAGGCTTCGAATCTGTCCTGAAGAGCATGATTCGCCGGGTCGAACACGGCTTGGGTCATAACTCGAGGCTTAAAGAGTTCCTTGCCGATGCCCGGTTGGCGGGCAGTTTTGTTTCCGACTACGAACCGGTGGGCAAGAGCCTGGTCTTTTTCTGTGACGCCTCGAAAGGTTTCATCTGGCATCGATCTCTGAACGTGGCTCTGGACAGTTCCGTCCATTGGACGCCGCGGGCCTATGTTCGTCCAGTGGTTGAAGCGCGAGACGAGTTCGAACGGTGCGGAGTGATTCTGACTGACCGTGCACGAGCACGACTGTCCACCGTCTACTTAGGTTCAATCGAGGAGCATCACGAGGCATTTGCCGAGGCGGAGATTAGGAAGGTAGAGGCCAGTGGGATGGACCAGATGTTCTCTCAGAAGAACTTTCAGCGAAAAGCTGACGAGCACGTGCGCTGGCACCTGAAGAAGGTGGCCGAGATGGCTGACCGTTTGGTAGAAGCGAAGAGTTTTGGCCGTCTGATACTGGGAGGTACGCACGAGGTCACGGCTGAGCTGAAGAACCTTCTTTCGGAACGGTTGAAGAAGTGTCTGGTTGGATCTGTGACGCTTCCCATCGATGCCGGAACCGCAGACATCTTGAGGGAAACGGTTGCCTTGGAAGAGGCGGTTGAAAGAGAAGAGGAAGAGGTATTAGTCCGCCGGTTGCTAACAGCGGCGGCCAAGGAGAAGCAGGCGGTCGTAGGACTTCCCAAGGTTTTGACGGCACTGAATCTAGGTCGAGTGAGGCGACTTGTGTATTCGGACGGATTTAACACGAGTGGCTCTGAATGTCGAGAATGCGCAGGGTTATTCGAGAGCTTTGCAGAGAATTGTCGCGATTGCGGCGGCCTTCAGATCGAATCTCAGGATCTGTTGAACGCGGGAATAGGAAGAGTTCTTCGAGAAGGTGGGGAGGTTGAACAACTGAAGAGCACGGCTGCTGTCAGGTTTCTTGAAAAAGCTGGAGGAATCGGAGCCTATCTGCGCTTCTGATGTTGAACGTTAGACACCAGCGGAAAGGCAACGCCAGGCCGGCAGAAAGCAGGAGGTGTTCCAATGCTTCCAATCAGGTTAGTGCTTGCTCCTACAGATTTCAGTGAGGTTGCAGTCGAGACGGTTGCTCGCGCTAGAGAATTGGCCGAGCATTTCAGCGCAGAACTGATGGTGCTGCATGTGATTCCTCCGATTCCCACCTTACCCTCAGACCCCCACTACAACTTCGAAGTGCCGGCCTACCAGGAAGCATTACGGGAGAATGCCAGGAGGCAGATTGAAGAGACCACTCCCGATCAGGCGGCCTCCGGTGTGAAAAGTCGAACCATGGTCTCATATGGAGATCCGGCAAAAGAGATCGTGCGCATTGCCGAAGAAGAATCCGTGGATCTGATAGTGATCGCAACCCATGGTTTGACTGGATGGCAGCATCTCGTGTTTGGCTCTGTGGCTGAAAAAGTGGTACGGACAGCCAAGTGTCCGGTTCTCACCGTCCGGTGCCCAGGTTCGTAACTTCCCATTCCTCAGACGTTATAGGAAGAGGGCCTGACAACGGTGATCATGAACACAGTTTCCACCTCGGGCAGTGGGTTACTATCAGAGCGAGCCATGATTAGGATCATAGTCATACTTTTCTTGAGTCTTCCTTCATTTCTGCTTGCACAGGAAAGTGAGCCCAAGAAGGAACCTTCGCTAGTTGAGCTTGCCCAGAAGGAACGTGAAAAGAGGCAGGCAGCCACTGAGCCGGTTCGCCTCATTACCAATGCGGATCTCAGAGACATGCGGGGTGCCCGTGTGGTCACTACAAAATCCTCCAGGTCTTCGAGGGGCCGTAGACAGGCAGTTACGGAAAGCCCGGAAGGTTCCGAGGGTACGGAGACCGACGAGCTTGATCCTTCTACCCTTGAGTATTGGGAACCTGCTTTTAGGGAGGCCGTCGAAAACCTGAAGTATGCTGCTAACGCGAGCCTTGTTATGGAGCTTCGAATTAACAACGTCCGGAACGCATACTTCGTTGAAGAAGATGGTGTCCGGCGGCAGGCGATTCACGCAGAGATTGCTAAGTCGGTCGAGCAGCTGATTCAGAGCAGGGAAGAAGAGAAGGAAGCTCGCGAAGCGGTCGCCGAACTGCGGCGGGATGCGGCAAAAGCAGGCCTGGCGCCTGGGGAGATCCGGGAACTAACCGGAAAGCTGCCCGAACACAAGTCGATTATAGATCTCCCTGAATTCGTGGACCCTGACCTTTAAGTCGTGTTGCCCAACCGGCAACCCGTCCAAATCCTAAGCTCGAAGCTCGAAATCCGAAACAAATCTCAAACTCGAATATCGAAACCGCATTTCTCACCAGCTGGCTGCTGCCTCACCGGATGCATCCGCGCCTTCGGCGGCCTTTGCTCGAGTTTTCAAACCTATATGAACCGTTCCAGCTTTGGCCTGACTATGTTGCACTCGGTCGGCCTCCTCGACCGACTGTCGAGTACGACTGCGGGGCCTCGGTCGCGGCGTAAAGTCTGTCCGGGCCCTGAAAGGACCCGGCTCCGTATGACCGTCTACCGAGCTTCCATACGGACCCCCGGGATCTCAGAGACCGGGGGCGTTTCACGTCGTGCCTCTATCGCCTCGCCACGCAAGCTGAGGAGAAGAACCGGAAAAACCTTTCACCCACCGCACGACTCTTTTCGATTACGTGAACCCGGCTACAAGTTCGGGTAAACTTGGTGTTAATCGGTCTGCATGCGTGGAGGCAGACTCGCCGGCATGCTGTCAAACCGGAGTTCCAAGATGTGGCCGGCCACTGGGGTCCAAATGGCTGCGCCGGATCGGATCGTTTGCGTTTAAAGTTCCGAGAAAATAACCGATGAAGAGGAAGAATGTAGTTGCTGCCGGGCATCAGGTTACTGCCGAAGCTGCGCGGGAAATCCTGTGGTTGGGAGGTAATGCTTTTGATGCTGCGGTCGGAGCTGTGTTCGCCGCGATGGTTGCCGAGTTCGGTCTGACCAGTGCCGGGGGAGCCGGGTACCTGATGGCGGCAAGGGAAGGCGGACTTCCTATCATCTATGATTTCTTTGTCGAGATGCCACGGGGACGAAGGCTGGATAAGCTCGATTTCTTTGCCGTTGAAATCGATTTTGGCGGGGCAACGCAGGAGTTTCACGTAGGCAGAGCTTCTGCCGGCGTGCCGGGGAACATAGCCGGACTCCTTCAAGTCCAGGAGGAATTGGGTCGTCTTTCGCTTGCAGAGGTTCTTGCACCCTCGGTGAGAGCGGCACGCGATGGAGTTGTCTTCACGGAACATCAGGCTCACCTTCTCCAGATCCTGGGGCCGATCCTGACTCACTCGAAAGAGGGCCGAGAGCTTTACGCTCCAGACGGGGAGCTTTTGACCGTGGGTGATACGTTGCGGATGCCCGAATTCTCCGATTTCCTGTTGGTATTGGGTCAGGAGGGAAGGGAATTCTTCTACCACGGGGAAGCGGCGCGGATCATGACCGAATGGTCCGATGGTCAAGGAGGTCTTCTGACAGAGGCAGACTTCGAGCAGTATCGTGTGGTGAAACGGAAGCCGGTGAAGACACAGTTCAGTGGGTACGAAGTCTATCTGAATCCACCGCCGGCCCAAAGTGGGGTCCTGATCGACGTGACACTGAGCTTGCTCGAAAGAGAACACTGTCAGAGGGATCGCGCTGTGTCCTTAACGGATCTGGTGAGAGCGTTTGACATAACGAATCAACTCCGCGCCGAGATGTTACCTGTGGGGTCTATTCAACCGGTTCAGGCAACCTTATCCGCGAACACGCGTTTTGAGGAGTATCTTGAGAGGTACAGGACGGACGAGAGCGGTGAGCGCTTGCCTCCGGTGCCATCTGCCGGATCCACGACTCACATCAGCGTTCTGGACACGGAAGGCAATGCTGCTTCTGTCACAACCACCAACGGTGAGGGATGTGGCTATGTTCTGCCTGGATTGGGCTTTATGCTGAACAATATGCTGGGTGAACAGGACCTCAATCCACAGGGCTTCCATCGCTACCTACCGGGTGAACGCTTATCCTCGATGGTTGCTCCGACGATCGTCCTGCAAGAAGGCAAACCAATTCTGGTGACCGGTACGGCGGGAAGCAACCGAATTCGTTCGGTCCTCACTCAACTGCTGCTATGGATCCTCTACGATGGTAAAGGTGTCAAGGAAGCTACGGAGTTTCCGAGGGTGCATTTGGAAGGGGATTTGCTTAGTGCTGAGCCGGGTGTTTCCGAAGAAGAGCTCTTGGATCTGGAGAATCGATACGAGGTCCACCGCTGGCCCGACTTGGCTCTTTTTTTCGGTGGTGCCAACTCGGTGACTTCCGAAGAAGGAGCCGGAGACTCACGTCGCGGTGGTTGCAGTATAGAGTTCTCTGCTTGAGTAGTATCTTCTGCGAGTCGTTACAGCACTAAGTAACTGTGAGCAATTCGCTCTGCAGAGGTTTCTGAGTCCGTTGAAGTACCCGGTACCAGTGACAACAAGTGACAAATGACAAGTGACAAATGACAAATGCCGGACCTGTCCTCCGTAGCTCGAAGAGCGCAGGAGGAGACCAGATGCCGGATGCCGGGAACCCGCCAATCGAAAATCCCAGATGCCGGCCTGTCCTCCATAGCTCGGAGAGCGAAGGAGGAACCTGTCGCGCCGTAGCTCGAAGAGAATGGGGTCAGGCTCAAAAGAGAAGCCTTCGATCTCAGCCTGAGGATACCCTTCGGGTACATTGCCCCATTATCTTGATCTTGTCTTCAGCTTTTTGACCCTAACGGTGTTAGCCAAGACAGGGTAGGAGTGCAGCCCTTCGTGGATGGGCCATCTGGCACAAGAAGTGCTGTCAAACTCGGCGTCTGGATACATCAGAAAGCGTATCATTCCTGATTTGAAGGAGGAGGGCGTGGCCCAATACAAAATTGCTTGGCTCCCAGGAGACGGAATCGGTCCGGAGATTCTCGAAGCGGCTCGGCTGGTCCTGAACGAACTGCGACTGGATGCGGACTACGTTTTCGGAGATATCGGATGGGAGTTCTGGTGCTCAGAGGGTGATGCTTTACCGCCTCGCACGATCCGACTTCTGAAGAGCGTCGATGCTGCCCTGTTTGGCGCGATTACTTCAAAGCCGATGCGGGCAGCGGAAACGGAACTGATCGGAGAGCTTCGGGGAACAGGATTACTTTACCGATCACCCATCGTGCGGATGCGCCAGCTTTTCGATCTCTACATCTGCCTTCGGCCCTGTAAGGCGTACCCTGGAAGCCCTCTGAACTTTAGAGAGGGGATTGACCTCATCGTGTTCCGTGAGAATACCGAGGATCTGTATTGCGGAGTCGAGTTCAGCCCAGTCCCGTCGGGTATTTCCAAGCGGTTGCTTGAGCTTTCGAAGCCTTTTGAAGCTTTCAAAGACTTGGCCGCCGACGAATACGCGATCTCGTGCAAAATCACTACGAGAAAGGGATCAAAGCGGATTGTCCGCGCCGCCTTCGAGTACGCCCGGGAGCATAACCGCAAGAAGGTGACGGTTGTTCACAAAGCCAACGTCGTGAGGGCGTCAGACGGACTCTTCCTGGAAACAGCGGGAAACGTTGCGCGCCAATACCCCGATATTGAAATGGACGATGCCAACATCGACGCCATTATGATGTGGCTGCTGAAGAACCCGTTCAACTACAGCGTCCTGGTAGCTTCGAATCTTTACGGAGATATCGTATCTGACCTTTGCGCACAGATGGTCGGCGGTCTGGGGTTTGCCTGTTCCGGGAACATCGGTGAGAAACTGGCCGTTTTCGAACCAACTCATGGTTCGGCCCCGAAGTATACGGGGCAATACAAAGTGAATCCGATCGCGACGATTCTTGCGGCGAAAATGATGCTGGAATGGCTGGGTGAAGCCCAAAAGGCTCGCAGACTGGAGCAGGCTGTCGCATCTGTGATCAAGGAAGGAAAGGTCCGTACTTACGATATGGGAGGGAGTGCGGGCACTTTGGAGATGGCCGAAGCCATCGCCTCAAAGCTCGGAATTGCTTCCCTGGTCTCTCCCGAGACCCTTTGATTCCGAGTGTTCGCAAAGACGAGTTAGGCCGTCAAGTGTCTTCAGAGATCCAGGTTTGGAGGTTTGGTCATGGGAATGACCGTTGTCGAGAAAATCCTTGCTCGGGCGACGGGCGTGGAGTCGGTGGAAGTCGGTGAGGTTGTTGAACCTGAAGTG
>JAUVSF010000358.1 GCA_030597245.1 Acidobacteriota bacterium | reverse complement strand
TCAAGCGAATGGCCTTTCGCATAGGACTGGCCCTAACCGGAACGGGTGTCAGGAACAACTTGACCCTAGCGGATCCGGAGCAAAGGAAACAGGAAAAGCAGTTGGTCAAGAACTGGGTGATAGCCGCGGCCAAACTGGGAATTCCGCACGTAAGGATATTTGACGGAACGGTCGAGCCTCAGGGATACTCACGGGAAGAGATTACCGATTGGTTGATTGATGATATGAGGGAATGTGCCGCCTATGGCGGCCGGCATGGAGTGATGATCTGCTATCAAAACCACAATGATTTCACCACCAATGCGGCGCAGGCCATTGAGATTGTCGAACAGGTGGATTCGGAATGGTTTGGCTTGATGCTGGATGTCGGAAGCCTGCCGGAGGGAGATGCCTATCAGGAAATCGAGCGATTGATTCCCTATGCAGTTACCTGGCAAGTCAAGGAAATGATCCAGACAGGGGGGACGAGGGTCAAAACGGACTTTCCGAAACTGATGCAGATCGTACGCCGGTCGGGATACCGCGGCTATTTTCCCTTGGAAACCCTAGGAGAGGGGGATCCGTTTCAAAAGGCGAGAGTGCTTTACCGGGAGGTAAGCAGCCAGTTGACTTGATGTACACGCTCAAATTCGTAGCATGAAGAAGATGTCATACAGAATGAAGATACGTCGCGATGTATGTTTGGTCAACCTGTCGGCAGTGAAGATTAACATGTGGACGAAAGGAAATGCAAGCTCATGACCAATGGTCCCGAACACATATGGTTCGGCGCCTTAAACGATAGCGATGACGTATTCAACTGTCTCGTCAGTTCAGTCTTTGCCGGCGAAGCAGAAGACATTTTGAGGATTTCCGGGGCGAAAGGGGGACTTGTTGTTCATATTGGTTGCGGTGATGGCAAGCTCACAGCAAAGCATACTGTAAACTGAGAAGGGTCCTACTCAGTTCTACGGCTGTGAAACCTGAAGAAATCTCCCTTCAGATCCAAAACGGGTGAGCCGTCAAAGGCATCGATGTCCTTGACTTCGATGATATTCTCTCTGATCTTGACGATATCACATTTGGTTATCGCGAGAAGATTCGGTCGAAAAGGAGAATGAGTCGCGAACACGCCTGTCAGCGGATTGCCCTTGTCCCCCCTCGGATGGACCTCCAGAATTGCTCTCTTTTCCGGTGTGTCGTTCTTGTCAAACCAGTAGACTACAGTCACATAAGCATGCTTGTCCAGACCTCTGAGCCCGGCCCGGTACTCCTCATCCAGGACGATGAACGACCTGCCGTCTTTCTTCAGCACTTTGCCGATAGGATGTACAGCGAATGACCGATCCTGCGTTTTGGCTGTTTCCGGGACGTTCAATTCCTGACCTCCTTCTTCTTCCGCGTTCAAGCCTTCCCTAATCATATCACGTGGCAAATCCGACAGAAGCTTGGCTACTCCGTCGCTATCGACAGCAGGAGTCGCAGCGTTCTTGAAGCGAAAAGATTCGACCTGGGTCCAAACATCTTCGCCGCCATCAAGACCAGCAACAAAATCATTCCATTCTGTTCGTTGTTCTGCACTCAACCCTCTGTACCAGAAACCATACTGCACCAACTGTTCATCCTGAAGAACAACTTTGCCAAAATGCTTTCTCTGGTACGTTCCATTTGCCAGACCAATAGCGGCATAGCACAGAAAAGGCAATTCGTTCGACCTGGTTCGGCAAGACCAACTTAATTCCCTCGTTTGCTCATCCCACTGTCCGTTTGTTTCATACGGCTCCTTTGGGCAGATCAGTCTGATGTTGACCTTGTGCCCCGATGAACCGAGAATATCCACGAAGAACATGCTGAAGAACATATCCGGTATGTCGTCCACCATCTCGGGGACATCACATGGGTATAGGACAAGGTCGGGATCGCCAGTCTGTTCACGGGCTTCTTTGGTGAGCTTGTCACGCAATTCGTCAGACGAAATGAAGCGATCCAGTGATGCTCTTAGTGTGTAAGGGTCCTGAAGAAACTCCAATCCTTCTTTTGCCTCCTTGTTATCTGAACATTCCCATTTCTCGGCGATCATATGTCTGAGAAAGGACAATGCAAACTCTTCCTTGCTGGTTGAAGCACTTAGGCGGCCAACGTCGTCCAGGCTAAAATAACCTCGCTCATACAAATACAACAGGATTCGAATAAATGCTGCGTCAGGTTCACTGGATGCCCGACTGCCGACCCAACTGTAGAGCGACACATTCTTGATATCCTCTCGCAATGTCTCGTCACAGAATACCCGTAGCTTTTCAAAATTCAGATTTTCTCCCAGCTCTGTCCGGAACCATTCTATAAGCAGATCCACGAGACGATTTGCATGATCGAATGCATCCTCTATCTCAGGAGCTTGAGTGTCTTGCCCTTGAGATCTCTCAACGTATATATAGGCGTGCCCCATCGGATTGTTGAGATGCACGTACGTACCGAACCCGTCAACGTCCCCGGGCAAAGTCTCGCCAAAAGACCCTTGAAAGGTGTTCTTGTCAACCTGCTTGTCGTATAGCTCACCCAACCTGGCACGGACCTTGTCAGGCACATTCTCCGAACAAATGATTTCACGGACCATCCGGTCTCCATCAGGTTCCATCCGGATCGTGTATTCATACTCTTCGCATCCGCAAAAAGCTGCACAACACGCTGCGATCAACAGAAGGCTTTTGTATCTCATGTCTTCATACTCCTGAGCATTCTTAGTCCTGCGCTTCGGACGCGTTCCTGTAACATCAGAACATCTTGAACATTATGAACCTGCTCTTATGTCATTATAGACTCACCTGTTTAGATTGAGGAGAAAAAATCCTTGCTTCCACTTCGGGTAGAAAATCGCATCCCTTGTATTACCGCAGCGGCAGTGCTACAATCAGGAAACAGAACTCATTGCCGGGGGCGGTTTGAAAGAACGATCAATATGAAGATGAGATCAACGGTTTTGCTGGGTTGCATTACGGTGCTTGTTTCGCCTACTTTTGCTCGGGCCACAGGTTATCCGGCCTTGGCTCACACAGCCGAATATGTGGTCAGGCACTGGAAGAACGAGTTCACGGAACTCGAAAGACAGATCAAGGAAACCGGCGAACTCTACAAACGCGGCCAAAATCCCTACAAAGACATGCGTGTGCTGGACAGAAACTTCTGCATTCTTCCTGAAGATCACACACCTTTCGACGTGGAATACCGGCGAACGCATGCACTGGTAGATCTGCTGGAGGACAAGTACGATGTCAGAACTCTCAGCAGCCTGCGGATCCGGTTGTCGCAGTTGAGCAAAAGAACGAGGACCCGTCCCGCTAAACCCGGCGCCGCATCACGTACACAGGCAATGAGCGACTATTTCGAAGCCAGCGAATGGGCGCCGAGCATCGATCGTGACGGCCGGCTGATATACTCTCGATGGGACTACATCGACCGCGAAAACGGTTTGGGCTCCAAGTTCTGGACCTGCTTCCCCGATGGCCGTGATCCTCGTGCGCCGCATGGCAACTACCCTCACCCTTACAGTGTCCAGCGCGAATACACAGGACCGCAAGAGGGCACAAGAAACAGAGGTGCGTGCTCAGAGATGCATTTCAGAGCCATCCCGAATTCCCACAGGTATATATTCACCGGCGTTCCTCACCACGGCGCCGCATTCGGACCCCTGGCTCTGCTGGATACGCGGATCCGTGACAAAGGCACCATGAATCAGATAACCGTGATCACAGCCGACCAGAGGTTTCCGGAAAGTCAGACTCGCGAGGGGATCGAGACCGACGACCGTATTCTCAAGTACGGCACTGCCTGGCCACTCAGTGAAGATTTCTATATCTGCAATTATGTCCAGTCACATACTACCGAACGGTCAAAGCGATATTTGAAGGTAAGTGCCTGCCGTGCCACCAAAAGGAACGTCAAGGGCCTCAGAAAATGGGCTACGAGGCCTTGAAGGAGTATGCGTTTTACTACTCCGGGGCGCATATGAACAACTACTGCAACGTGAAGATGCACGGGATGGGCACGAGGTCAATCCCGGGCCTGTTCGGGGCGCATTACTCGAAGATGGGCAAAGCCCTCCTGCACAACCATCGGGGGACGCGAATAACAGAGGAGGAATTTCGCCGGGTCTGTCTGTGGCTCGATCTCAATTCTCCGCGGCTGGGCGCGTTCAATGACGTTGCCAGACAGGAACGCGGTGAATTGGTGTGGCCGAACCTCGATGTGGACCCAAACAACATCACCGGTGTCGAGACTGCAGTTTTGGACGCTCTCAGCAAAGACAGAGTAGCCCGCCGACACAGCGCCTCTCGTTGATCTGTTGTGCTCTTTGCGGCACCATCATCGCCAGTCGGAAGTTGCTCACGTTCATTGAAGTCTATCGCCACGCATTTTCCCACCGAAATTACCCTTTTCAGCCAAAGAGTGACATTTATTCGGACGGGTTTTGGGCAAAACTGGGGTTTGTAGTGACAAAACGGAGACATTGTGTCACCCGAAAATTGCCGTGTTTTTCAACTCTTGAAAAAGGTGACTTGTCGGGCATTTACAGCCGATGCAGCTCTGATCTCATCACCGTGCGACGATGGCGTGGGACCGAAGAATATGCAGAAAGCGCTTCCAGGAGGCCAGTAAGCCAATTCTCCTGCCTCCAGAACATCCCGGCTACCGGCTTCCAGCTCCCCTCTTGTTGAGACAGAGAAACATATCTCTCCGCCCCACCGCTGGGCTAAAACCTCTGTTGGCAGCATGCTAATTATTGATTTTGCTGTTGGGCCATCATTCAATTCTGCATTAAACTGAACGTTCTTGGTTATGATCCTTATCTTCTGTGGCATCTGTCATCTCCTATAGGTCTTTTAGTCTACATCCCCTTGATTCCAGACTCAACCTTCTGTCACCAGCATGACACGGGACGACTATTGGCAATTCAGGGCTATGGCTGTGGGTCCTCCGGCAAACCACCTCCCAGCTCTCGCTGGTTGGCGTGGGGAGTTGGATCAAGACTATACGAAGCTGTCTGCCGCAGTCTGTCGTAAGGACTACTTGGCTTCAAAACGGCGGGTGGTGGTATAAACATGGACCCCGAAACCACGAATACCATCGTGAAACGCTCTGTTTTCAACTTGGCGCGTCTCTTCGGAATACAGGCGGTATAGGGTCTTGCCTTCCAATTCTTCCGGCAACTTGCTCACTGTGAAGGAGATGCCCTGACTGTGCTCGTTCACAGCGATCATGAGCCAGTCTTGGCCCGCTTTGCGAAGCATCAGGCGCGGCCCCTGTCCGTCGATTGAGCCATACGTCTCGTCGGCTACAGAAATTGGCGTGTTCTTGGGACGTTCACCAACAATTCCTGGCTCCAGGGTCTCGAGTTCTCTGGCGATTCTCATCAAGTCTCGCCATAGGGCACTGTCCTTTTCAATGTAATGAGTTCCCCAGTACAAGAGCGCATTGGCTCCGTGGACGAT
>JAUVSF010000690.1 GCA_030597245.1 Acidobacteriota bacterium | reverse complement strand
GCCGAGTTATCAGCGAACCAAGGCTGGCCCGGGCAGAGAGGCTGTAAGTTACGGATACAGAAAGTAGCGCCGAAGGGACGCCGTGCCCACTGACATCCAGCAGATACATGCAAATGTGATCGTCATCAATTGGGAAGACGCTCAGGGAATCTCCTCCGAGTTCCGTACACGGCTCATACAGCCAGGCAAAAGTCGCTCTATCTGTATCCGGAGGTGATTCGGGCAGTAGGGGATGCTGAAACCGAGCGGCCGCTTCCAAATCTTCCTTCATTCTCGCGTGGGCGGTAACCAGTGCTTCCTTCGACTTCTTCAAAGAGACTTGTGTCCGTACCCGAGCTAGAACAACGGGAAAATCCAACGGCTTCGTCACATAATCGTTGGCCCCCATTTTCAGCGCTCGGACAATATCCTCACTCCCCTCCTTGGCGGTCGCCATGATCACAGGAAGGTCTGCAGCAGCGCGTGTTTCCCGGATCTTCTCGAGGACCTCGAACCCATCAATTCCAGGCATCATGATGTCCAACAGTACGACATCGAATGTTTCCGCGGCGATCTCCTCGAGGGCCTTGTAACCATCTTCGGCCGTGGAAACCGAATAGCCCCTGCGTGCAAGGCGGCGAGACAACATGTCCCGATTCATCTCATTGTCATCGACAACAAGGAGCTTTCCCTGGTCTTCATCCATCGATAATTCACCTCATGATTCTCATCAGCGCGCCGGGGGTTCCTCTTCGAAGCCGCTGTCCGCCTCTCTTACTTGAAGGTTGTTAAACCCACCGAGACGCTTCAAGAACCAGGAAAGCCCTTCTTTGAGCGACCGCACCGTGACGATTTCTGAGAGGTCGACATTCAGCTCTCCCATCGTCTGTGCAACCGACGAAGAAATGCCGGAAACAACGGCTTCGGCACCGAGGAGGCGGATAGCCTTAACCATTCCAATGAAATGAGCAGCTGTGACAGTATCGATTACATCCAAACCTGTCACGTCGATAATCACACCCCGAGCCTTTTTTTCCGAGACTTTGTTGAGAAGGGCCTCAACCATCTCGTGACTACGCCGGGAATCCATAGATCCAATCACCGGAAGAACCACCAACCCTTCCCAAACCTCAAGGATCGGGGTCGACAATTCCGAAATCATTCTTTGCTGAGTCTCAATCAACTGTTCTCTTAGACTGCCGGCTTCTGCCGCTGCTTTGACCGCTTTTTCAGACTCCTCCTTTGCCCTAACTCTGTCAGTGACATCGATGCTGTATTCGATCATCTGGACAACCCTGCCGTTGTCTCGAATGGGATACCCGTGGACCTCAAATAACCGGGCGTTACCATCGGCATCGAAGTGAGTGTGGATCATCTCAGCCGGTTCGCCTGTGGCCAGGACCTCCTGGAGTGGACACCCATGCTCAGCTGAATCGCAGGGCTCAGGATTGAGATGAGTTAAGGCGTGGCAGGTACGTGCAGCTGCATCTCGACCTTGAAGCGCAGCAGGGTTTGCTTTGATAAGCTCGTAGGTCTCAACATCGATGATATAGAAAGTATGTACAAGACTTTCGAAGACTACGTCGATTAGATCATCCGTCGCACGGAGCTTAGACTTACTCATATCAGAAACCTCTACTCTTCCGCCCCTGATCGATCCTTATCTGTCTTGGCCAATCCGCTTGATGCACTCTGGATCTGCTCCATCAGTTCGTCTAGATCGAGCGCAGCCTTCTCGAGAACCAGAGTCGCGGCACCTTTCAGACGGTCGCGCTCTTCCTGTGTCAGGTCCTTTGCAGTAATTACAACCACCGGAATCGATCTGTGTTCGCTGTCCTTCTGCAGTTCGACCAGAAACTCAAATCCGTCCATCACAGGCATGATCAGGTCGAGCAATATGACGTCAGGGCGTGCTAAGTCCAGTTCTTTGAGTGCTTTCGCGCCGTTGACCGCTTCCACTACTTCCCAGCCTGCGTCATGGAGGGCTCGGGTAATGGTGGATCTCGCGGCTGCATCATCTTCGACCACAAGTGCCAGCGGGGACTGCGACAGATCGACATATTGCCCAACAAGTTTCAACAGCGTTTGGCGATCGACGGGTTTAGAGAGGTACTCCACAGCACCGAGTGAATACCCCAGTTGCCTATTTTCAGCAAGGGAAATCATTACGACCGGCACGTCTTGGAGTTCTGAGTCCGCCCTCAATTCCTGGAGTACTGCCCAGCCATCCATGCCCGGCATCATTACATCCAGGGTGATCAGGCTGGGCCGAACCTGTCGCGCCAGCTCGATTCCTTCCCTCCCTTCGGATGCGAGCTGGACCGAATACCCCTTTCCTTCGAGCGTTCTCCGAAGAAGATCTCGTGCAGTTTCGTCGTCGTCGATGACAAGAACGTGGTTTTCACCCAGGTCTTTCGATCCGGAAGGCTGTCCAGAGGAAGGAAGGTCCTCTTCACCGGTTTTCGTTTCAGATTTGCATTGCGTGGGCAGTTCGATAACAAAGGTGGTCCCCTCACCAATTATGCTCGTGACACGGATAGCCCCACCCATCATCTCGCAAAACTTCCTGGTAATCGTAAGCCCCAGTCCCGTCCCCCCATATTTTCGG
>JAUVSF010000008.1 GCA_030597245.1 Acidobacteriota bacterium | reverse complement strand
TCCGAGGAGGAGCTGTAGTATTGTGTCTCAGGCAATTCGAGTAGCTATACAAGGGGAACCTGGTTCATTCAGTGAAGAGGCTGCGGTCAGTTTACTGGGCGGAGACCTGCAGGTTTTGAGCTTTCGTCACTTCGACGAGGTTTTCCGCTCGACTGCGGCCGGGGAAGCGGATGTTTGTTTGATCCCGTTGGAGAATTCCTTAACCGGTTCGATCCACAGAAACTATGATCTGCTGAGGCGACACAAGCTCAAAATAAATGGGGAACTGTATCTCGAAGTTCAGCATAACCTGGTTGTAATTCCCGGCGTTCAGTTCGAGGAAGTCTCTACAGTATTCTCGCATCCGGTGGCGCTGGGACAATGTGAAAGATTCTTCGAAAACAACCCGCACCTGGAGATGAGGACTTCTCATGATACCTCCGGAAGCGTTCGAGAATTGATGGAGCAACAGCAAAGGAACTGTGGAGCCATAGCGGGAAAGCGGGCTGCGGAACTTTTCGGCGGGGAAGTCATTATGGAAGCGATTCAGGACAACAAGGCGAACTACACTCGTTTTGTTTTGCTTTCAACACAGATGAAAGTTCCAGACGATGCGGACAAGACGTCGATCGTTTTCAGCTTCAGAAACGTGCCTGGGGCTCTTTTTAAGTCGTTGAGTGTGTTTGCTTTAAGGGATATTGACTTGGGGAAGATCGAGTCTCGCCCGATTCATGGAAGGCCGTGGGAGTATCTTTTCTACTTGGATTTTCTTGCTTGCATCAAGGAGGAGCGTGTGAGTAACGCGCTGAACCATCTCCGTGAAATAACTGAGGATCTTGAGGTCTTGGGCTCTTATAAGAGGGATGAGGCAGTTCGAACCCAGGGTATGTAAAAACTTTCAAAAGAACGATTGTCGGTAGAATGTTGAGAGATTAGGAGGGAAGCCTCGATGAAGAGAGTGGTAATCACAGTTATTGTCGTTAGCGTATTGCTGGTGCAACTGGGGCTTGGGCAGGAAGCGAAGTTGAAGATCGGTGAACCGCTGGAAGGTTTTTCGCTCCCGGATGTTCGCTCAGGCAGGACCGTTTCGCTGAGTGATTATGCAGACAGCAAGGCCGTTGTGCTTATTTTCATAGCAACGGGGTGCCCGTATTCAAATGCTTTTAATGGTGTAATGGCGGATCTTTCGGAGCGCTATGAACCCCGTGGTGCAGTGTTTATTGGAATTAACTCGAATAAGACAGAGCCCGCGAAAGAGGTGAAAAGGCACGCCGAGGAGAATGGGTTTGGATTTGTGGTAGTTAAAGACGGCGGGAGCGCCTTTGCGAACGAGCTCGGAGCGCAGGTGACGCCTGAGGTATTTTTACTCGACAAGGATGGGAAACTCCGCTATCACGGAGCCCTTGGTAATAGCCGTCAACCGACGACGAAACCGGAAGCGGCAAACGGTGACGAGTTAGTTCAGGCGTTGGAGTCGGTTGTCGCCGGGCGTGACGTGGCGATGGCCCAAACAAAAATGTTCGGTTGCACGATCAAGAGATAGATTGACGAATGCTCATTGCACTACTGATCTTTTCGACTATTGGACAGCTACCTCTTCTCTCCGAAAGCCAATTGGCTCGGTTGCTCGAAACGAGTAAAGGAGAGGTCCTGGTAGTAAATTTCTGGGCTACCTGGTGCGGGCCATGCCGTGAAGAGTTCCCGGACTTCGTTAAGCTCCACCGGGAGAAAGCCGATTTGGGACTGAAGATGGTTGCGATCTCGATGGACGAACCCGAGGATGAGAAAGCAGCAGTTGCGTTCCTGGAGGAGCAGGGTGTCGAGTTCCCGGCTTACCTGCGCGGTTTTGAGGATTTTGAGAAATTCGTGAATGCAATCGACCCGGAATGGAGTGGAGCGTTACCGACCACGTTCATCTTTGACAGAAGCGGCAAGCGGGCCTTCAGGCACGTCGGGAAGACAACTTTCAAGGAGTTGATAGAAGAGATCTCCCCTTTGCTTGAGAACTGAGCGGATTCCATGGGTGCAAAAGAAGAAGGTAAGTACTACGCGGCAGCCATCCAAACCGATTTACCCAGCCCGAAGAACCGAAAGGAGATGGAGCATAACACCCGGCGGCTCCTGGAACTCACGGAATTGGCGGTAGCCGGGTACAAGCCTTTTCTTCCAGTTAAGTTCCTCGTGTTCCCAGAGTTCTCGCACGCTGCACCGGCATATGAAACATTAAAAGAGTTGCGTGACAAACTGGCGGTTGAAATCCCCAATCGCCATACGGACAAGTTCTGTGAAAAGGCATGCGAACTGGGCGTCTATGTCCAGATGGGATCCATGTTGGAGATAGACCGTAAGTATCCCAATGCCGTGTTCAATACCACATGTTTAGTAGGGCCGGATGGAATCCTCCACAAGTATCGCAAGGTCTACACCTGGATCCCCTGGGAAGTTCATACGAGTCCGCACGATATCCCAGACTATGAGGAGGAGATGTTTCCGGTTGCCAGGACCCCTATTGGAAACATCGGTACAGCGATTTGCTACGACTGGCTGTTTCCGGAAGTGTTGAGGCAGTTGACTCTAAACGGAGCGGAAATCCTGGCTCGTGTTTCGGCTTACATGGATCCTTTTGGGGCTACTTCACCGAACGATTGGTGGACCGTTGTTAATCGATGTCGAGCGTTGGAGAATCTGGCTTACGTTATTGCTGCAAACCAGGCGGCCAGCTTGAAGCACTTTCCGCCTTTTTCCTGGCCGGGAGGAAGTATGATCGTTGACTACGATGGGAAGATCGTTGCTCAAGCGACGCCCGGGGAAGGGGAGAAAATCACGGTGGGGCCTGTTGACATTGAGATGCTTCGATACGAGCGGAAGAGAAGGTTGGCTCACCAGATGCTTTTGCATTTGCGCCCTGGAGCTCATCGCGCCATGCCGACGAAGGGCTACCCGGGAGGAACGTTCCGGGATCAGGTTGACCAGTGTTATGAAGATAACGAGCGTCGGATCGAAGAGGTTCGGGAAAAGTCGAAGCTCTGACCTGAGACTGTGACCGCTCGAAGACTGACGGATTCGGCGCTATCGGGCAGCTGCCTCTGAGTTGCCGGAGGTTTGTGAAGTCTGTTAGTATTCCCCTTTTCGATTAGCAGGGTGAAGTCATCATGAAGAGGACTTTTCAGCCAAATAACAGGCGTAAAGCAAAGAAACACGGCTTTCGGGCAAGAATGAAAACTCAGTCAGGCCGAGCGATCCTGAAAAGACGGAGAGCAAAAGGCCGAAAAAGGTTGAGTGTGAGTGGATGAGGTTCGCTGTTGTTACAGCAGGGATGAGCGCCTTCGAAAGCGGGCGAAGTTTCTTGAAGTTTACAGGCTGGGGGAGAAAGTAAGAGGTAGGTACTTTTTTCTGTATTTTCTGCGGAACAACCTACCGTACAGCAGGCTCGGAATCACAGTTACTCGCAAACTCGGTAAAACGGTAAAACGAAACCGCATCAAGCGGCGACTTCGTGAGATCTATCGCAAGAACAAGAAACTGGTCCTTCCACCTTGTGACTTGGTCATCAACGTCACGCATTCTGCTGTAGGGGCATCGTATCGGGACTTGGAGAGGGATTTCCTGGGAACGGTGGGCCAGTGGGCGAGAAAATAAGGTGGGCGCCGGCTTTGATCGCGATGGCGCTGATTCGAACTTATAGGATAGTTCTATCGCCGCTGCTACCGCGCGCCTGTCGTTTTCATCCTTCGTGTTCTGAGTTTGCTCTGGAAGCGATTCGTAAATACGGCCTGATCAGGGGCGGTTGGCTGGCCGGCCGAAGGATACTGAGATGTCATCCCTGGAATCCGGGCGGCATCGACCCTGTGCCGTAGCGGTGGTGGAAAACGAGATAGATGAAGACTAAAGAGGATTCGGATATTGAACGACGCCTGCTGTTGGCGATTCTACTGTCGATGGCAGTTCTGTTCACTGCGCCCTATTTGCTGAAGTATTTCAACCCGCCGCCGCCGGTACCGCCTGTAACGGAGACGATAGCCGCCCAAAGCGAGGAAGAGCGCGTTGAGGTGCCTGACTTCAAAGAACGCATGGAGCCCCAAGTCGAGGCGCCGGGAGAGCTGCTTGAGGCGGGTCCTGCGACGGCAGCGGAACCAGAGGAGATCCTTGTCGAAAGCGAGTTGATGCAGCTCCGTTTCACGAATGTGGGTGCCTCGCTCGCGAGTGTGCGGTTGAAAGATTATCTTGCCGACGACGGGGAAGATCTGGAGCTGATACCGCAAACCGGTCTAAGGGTGCGGCCAATGAGTATCTATCTGGACGGAGACGTGCGGCCTGATCGGTTGGCTACGGCCGTGTTCGAGGTTTCCGGCGGCTCCTCTCGGATTCTCCGGGCCCCGGTCACTTTGCTGTTTGAGTATCGAGATGCGGAACTCTCGGTTACTCGGCGAGTCCATATCGCGGAAAGCGGGTACCAGCTTGATGTCGAAACGGAGGTCCGAGACGGGTCACGGTCGATCCCGTTTGAGATAGCACTTGGAGCGGGTATAGGGAACCCGCCCGATGGGGCCGGCAGCGATTTCCGAGACCCGGCTCTGGCGTTTCCCGAAGGGGGTTCAATCGAGAGATACAAGATCGGGGACCTGGAGGAGGGTCCCGTTCGCCTCGAGACGGCCGCTCGCTGGGCAGCTATTGACAGCAAATTCTTTACACTGCTGCTATTTCAGCCCGGAGCGATAAGAAACCTGCTTATGGAGACGGAGTCCTGGACTCCACCTGACGCTGGAGACGACACAGCCGGCGTGGAACTGGTCTCCGGCACCGTTGGACTGGCTGTGAGTTCGAGTTTTACACTTTTTGTCGGGCCGAAAAAAGAGGAGGAGTTGGCCGCGCTCGATCCCGGGTTGATTGAGCTGATCAACTACGGGTGGTTTGGTCCGCTGGTTCGGCCACTTCTGGGAGCTCTGAAGTGGATTAACAGCTCGGTGGGCAACTATGGTTGGTCCATCATCATCCTGACCTTTCTGATCAACCTGGTGCTTTTCCCAATCCGTTACAAGCAGATGGCTTCAATGAAGAAGATGTCTGCGTTGCAACCGCAACTCAAGTCGATTCAAGACAAGTACAAGCGGATGAAGAAGGAGGATTCTCGCAAGCAGCAGATGAATACTGAGGTGATGGCGCTCTATAAAGAGCATGGTGTGAATCCTCTGGGGGGTTGCCTTCCCCTTGTCTTGCAGATGCCGGTTTTATTCGCTTTTTTCAGGATGCTGGATGCCTCGATCGAACTTCGCGGGGCACCCTTCATATTCTGGATTCAGGATCTTTCGAAGGCGGATCCGTACTATGTCACTCCGATTGTGATGGGTATCAGCATGGTTGCTCAACAGAAGATGACTCCTGCCACCGGCGATGCGACTCAGCGAAAGATGATGATGTTCCTGCCAGTGGTTTTCACATTCTTCTTCCTGAACTTTTCGAGCGGGCTCGTGATCTATTTCTTGTTCAGCAACCTCTTTGCTATGATGCTGCAACTAGGTTTACAGAAATTTAAGCCGGACGTGGCCGTCAAGAAGCCGGCCGGTAAGAAGCCGGGCAAAGCCAAGAAGTGAGTATGTACAGATGAATCTAGACAGGGAAGAATTGGCTCAGAAAGCTGACGAATTTGTCTGCGAGATCTTTCGCCGCACCAATTTGCAGCTGGAGACAGAAGTGCGATTGGATGAGGAAGGTGTGAAGATTGATGTTTCTGGCCAGGATGAGGGTTTGTTCCTAAGCGACAATGCTCGTCTTCTTTATGCTGTGAATCACCTTCTGAACCAGATTTTCTACAGACAGTCCAGGGACGGCTGTAACTTCTTTCTGGACTGCAACAACTACCGCCGAGATCGGACCTCAGAACTGGAATTAATGGCGGACAAAGCCGCGGAGAGAGCCCGGCTTACCGGAACCGGTGTTTCCCTCCAGCCCATGCCCTCCAGCGAGCGTCGAATCATCCACCTTGCTCTGGCTGATCTCGAAGATGTTCGAACCGAGAGTGAAGGTAGCGGCTGGCATCGCAGGGTACTGATCATACCCTCCGCCTGAAGCAACGCCGAGGAGGCAGGCCCGCCTGGGTCCAATGGTTTGGCAGCAGCCATGAATGCGGACATTCACGAGACGATTGTCGCGCCGTCGACGCCACCTGGAAGAAGTGCCTTGGCTGTGATTCGCTTGAGTGGAAGTGAAGCGCGCCGGATTCTCGGTAGTTTGTCGGCTGACATTGACGGAGTCTTGGAAGCCAGGAGCCCGCGCCTGGTAACTCTCCTCGATGTTGACGAAGAACCCCTGGACAATGCGCTGATTACGTACTTTCCTGGACCCCGTTCCTACACAGGGGAAGATGTAATCGAGATTTCCTGCCATGGTAGCCCGGTTGTCACCCAGAGGATCATTGAGGGATGCCTGGCTCAAGGGGCGCGGTTGGCTGAGCCGGGTGAATTCACGCTACGTGCCTTCCTGAATGGGAAAATGGATCTCACCCAGGCTGAAGCGGTTCGGGATCTCATTGAGAGTCAGACTGCTTTTCAGGCCCAGGTTGCTCGGGAGCAGATGGAAGGCATGCTTTCAAAAGTGCTCCAGCCGGCACGGCGCGAGCTGATCGAAATCGCTTCACATCTCGAGACGGCGCTCGAATTCGTAGAAGATGATGTGACGCCGGAGACGAGAGCCCAACTCTCTACGCGGCTCACAAAGGTCCGCGATCAGTTGTGCGACCTCGAGGCGTCCTATGAAGCCGGCAGGATCATCCATGATGGCTTGACAGTCGTGTTCGCGGGCAAGCCAAATTCCGGTAAGTCTAGTATTTTCAATGAGTTACTTGAGCATGAACGAGCAATTGTAACCGATGTTCCAGGGACCACGCGTGACCCGCTCAGAGAGGCAATGGACCTCCGTGGTGTACCAGTTTTGTTCGTGGACACAGCAGGGATTCGAGAATCGGCGGAATCTGTGGAGCGTGTTGGCATCGCACGGTCGCTCGAACACGTTTCGGAAGCGGACCTCGTCCTGTTTGTGCTCGACGAATCGCAGGAGTACTCCGATGAGGACGAGTTCATATGGAGGAAGGTCCAGTCCAAACCTTGCCTGGCGGTTCGCAACAAAATCGACCTTCCCTCTCGACTTCAACTGCCGGAGCAGGTGCAAATGGGCTGCCTGGAGAGCATTTCGGTTTCGGCCCTGCTCGGCGAGAACCTGGATCAGCTCGTCGAGAGGATTGTCAAACACGGCCTTCCTGCAGCAGCAAAGGAAGAGCGAGCTTCTGTCACAAACGCCCGGCATAAGTGGTGCCTGGAGCAGGCCCGGTGCTGGCTTGAACGTGCTGAGAAAGCGCTAGCAGGGGGTCTGAGCGAAGAATTTGTTGTTCACGATTTGCGAAAAGGGCTGGAATCGCTGGCTCAGATAACGGGGGAGACAACGACAGACGATATCCTGGCCGGCATCTTCGCCTCTTTCTGTATTGGCAAATGATTGTTTCACGTGAAACAGTGCCGGTCATCGGTGATCGGTCATCCGTCAACGCGGTGGAATTGAATCACGAAATCACCAGGCTCTCCTGTGACCCCGATTACCGATCACCGATGACCGATCACCCCGATCACCGATCACCGATTATCGCCCAACAATTCTTCAAAGAGGCGGTCAAGCTCTCCCTGGGAGTGGTAGTAAAGAAGGATCTGTCCCGCGGTTCCCCGTGTACGAATTTCTATTTTAGTCTGAAAATGTTGCTCGAGCCGTCTCTCAGCATCCTTCAGATTCGGGTCTTTTACCTGGCGGGCTGGTGGCTCGGCCTTTGGCTTGGCGAGAATTTTGCGAACGCGGGCTTCCGTTTGCCTGACGGACAGGCCTTTGTCCGAGATAGAACGGGCCAGGCGAAACTGTTCGCTCTCCGGGAGAGGGAGAAGGGCGCGAGCATGGCCCATGGAGAGCTCGTCAGTAATGACCATACTTTGAATCGGTTGTGGCAACTGAAGCAAACGCAGGGTGTTGGCTACTGCGACGCGGCTGCGTGCGACTCGGTCGGCAATCTGTTCCTGCGTGAATCCGAATTGGCTGTTCATCATCTGATAAGCTCGAGCCTCTTCGATCGGGTTAAGGTCGTCACGTTGGAGGTTCTCAATCAGGGCCAATTCCACCATCTCCCCGTCGGAGACATCCTGGATGACGGCTGGAATGCTCTGGATACCGGCCCGCTGAGAGGCTCGCCAGCGACGTTCGCCGGCGATGATCTGGTAGCCACCTTCTGCGGGGCGAACGACGATTGGCTGGAGTACCCCCTTGCTTTTCATCGATCTAGCCAGTTCTTCGAGTTTCTCGGGATCGAAGACGACGCGCGGTTGGAGAGGATTGGGTCGGATCAGCTCAATGTCCAGTTGAGCAAGTGAAGAACTACTGCTCGATGATGGCAGCAGGGCATCCAGGCCCCGGCCGAGGGCTTTTCTTTTCATTTCTTAGCCTCCTGAGGCTTCATTCTGAGCGAGTTGGGACAGTTTCTGGACGGGCGCTCTCGAGAGAAGTTCCCGAGCCAGTTGAAGATAGGCGTTAGCACCACGCGAGCGCACATCATAAAGGAGAATCGGTTTGCCAAAGCTCGGGGCTTCGGCAAGGCTGACATTTCTGGGAATGATGGTCTCGAAAACGCGGTCGCCCAGATGTGCCCGAACATCGTCACGGATCTGACCGGCGAGGTTCAGCCTTTCGTCGTACATGGTTAGGAGCACTCCTTCGATCCTGAGCCTTGGATTGAATACCTGTCGGATACGGGAAAGGGTCGTGAACAAATCAGACAAGCCCTCCAATGCGAAGTACTCGCACTGGATCGGAATCAACAGGGAATCTGCCGCAACCAGGGCGTTGAGAGTCAGGATCCCGAGAGAAGGCGGACAGTCTATGAGAATGAAGTCGTACGATTCGCGAAGCGGAAGAAGGGCTTTCTTTAGGAAGTATTCTCGATCGGAAAGATCAAGGAGCTCGACGGTCGCACCCGTAAGGTCTCGGTTTGAGGGGAGTGCGTCGAATCCATCGAGTGGGGTTGAAACAATGGCCTCTTCAGCGGGCACCGAATCCAGCAGGACCCTGTAGAGAGACTTCGACAGCTCGTCCCGGGCCACACCCAGGCCGGACGTCGTATTCCCCTGGGGGTCCATGTCAACAATCAAGATTCGAAGATCGGCCGTGGCCAGCGAGGCGCCCAGGTTAATGGCCGTCGTCGTCTTTCCAACGCCTCCTTTCTGATTGGCTATAGCTATGACTTTGCCCATCTGCGGTCGCTAACATACCATAGCGCTTCAGACAGTTTTATCGGTTGAGAGACGTTTCACGTGGAACATCTGGAACGTAGAGGCTGACCCATCGGTTCTCAGAAAGTGGAAAGCGTTGTTCCCCGGTGAGTTTCCAAGCATCGAACGATTCATCTTTTCGCTTTCCGCGAAAATGAAGGAAATGCACATTATTGTCCTGAAGAGTCTCAAGCAGTTCTTTCGGGGGCCGAAGCGCACGACAGGTTGCGCAGTCAACAGCCTGCCAATCGTCAAATGACTCCGCCCGCCCGGCTACGACCGTCGCATCCAGTGAAAGTTCCCGCGCTAAGGTGCGAAGAAACATAGCTTTCTTGAGATTCTTCTCGATAAGTGTGATGCGGGTTGCAGGGCGAAAGAGTTTGATCGCCATCCCAGGGAATCCGGCTCCGGAGCCGATATCAACAAGGACCGCTGAAGGTTCGAGAAAATTTTCCGCAGCCCAGAAAGCCTCGAAGAAATGGAGCCGCAGGAGGTCATGACGATGGTGAACCGCAGTCAGATTGATGCTGGTTTGCCATTTCTGGAGCGTTTTCACGTAAGTTTCAATGCGGGCCCACTGAGCCTCTGTCAGGTTCAAGTCCAACTGCTTGAGTTCAGCCGCCAACTCCGTTTGCTGCTTCACTTGTCGCCTCGAAGTTTGAGGTGAATGTTGAGCATCGAAATGGCGGCCGGTGTGATACCGGGAATCCGGGCCGCCTGCCCGAGGCTCAGAGGGCGGACACGGCTTAGACGTTCAGCCATCTCACGCGAAAGTCCGGCGACCGCCTGATAATTGAGCCCAGACGGAATCTGACGTTGTTCAAGCGTCTGGATGCGGTCTACATCGCGCCTCTGTTGAGCGATGTAACCTTCGTAACGAATCTCCGTCTGAACGGCATCGAGCTCTTCATTCGAGAGCTGGATCTGCCCGCTCTTCAACAGTCGATCCAGTGCGGAGAGTTGCAAGTCGGGCCGCTTGGCTATTTGAACGAGAGAGGTTCCGGCGGAAATCCCGTAATCCTTCTGGAGTTGCGTTGTCAGGGACGAATCCCGTTTCAAGTGGTTCCCTCGAAGAAAGGAAACGGCTTGATCAATACGGTCCCACTTCGCTCTGAAGGAATCGAGCTGTGCCCCGCTGATCAGGCCCAACCGGTGGCCTATGGGCATGAGGCGCCTGTCTGCATTGTCAATTCGCAGCAGCAGGCGGTATTCGGCGCGGGACGTAAACATCCGGTAGGGTTCATCAATTCCCTGCGTGATCAGGTCATCGATCAGGATGCCCAGGTAGGCCTCCTGACGGGAAAGGATGAGCGGGTCCGAGCCGAGAACCTGTGCGGCAGCATTGATTCCGGCCAAAAGCCCCTGTGCAGCGGCCTCTTCGTAGCCAGTGGTGCCGTTGATCTGGCCGGCGTGGAAGAGGCCGGCGACTTGCTTTGTTTCAAGCGTTGGCAGTAACTGGGAAGGTTGCACATAATCGTACTCAACAGCATAACCGGGTCGAATCATAAATGCGTGGCGAAGCCCCGCCACGGTGTGAAGCATCTGCCGCTGCACGTCTGCCGGCATGCTGGTCGAGAGCCCGTTGAGGTATATCACGTCGGTGTCCAGCCCTTCAGGTTCGAGGAAAAGCTGGTGATGTTCCCGGTCCGAGAATTTGACAACCTTGTCTTCGATCGAGGGGCAATATCGGGGCCCGATGCCGACGATTTGTCCCGCATAAAGCGGACTTCGGGAGAGGTTTTCCTGGATCACCTGATGCGTGGCCGGGTTCGTACGGCCCAACCAACATTCGACTTGCGGCAACTCCGGTTCTCCCGAGCTGGAGAAAGAGAAGAAGGTGGGCTGAGGATCACCTTGCTGCGGCTGAAAAGCCGTGAAGTCGATAGTGGACTTGTCCAGGCGGGGGGGGGTTCCAGTTTTCAACCTTCCCGTCTCAAAGCCGAGTTCCCGTATCGAACGGGCAAGCTGAATGGCCGCCTTCTCGCCGGAGCGACCGGCTCGGAATCTTTTCTCCCCGACATGGCAGAGTCCGTTCAGGAAGGTGCCGGTCGTCAGCACAACCGCCTTACATTTGATGTGGCGCCCGTCAGCAAGAACCACGACGTTGATCCGACCATGTGAGGTCCTCAGAGCTGCGGCTTCTCCCTCGATGAGGTCTAACCGATTGATTCCATTGAGCTTGTCCTGCATTTTCTGGCGGTATACTCGCTTATCGTTCTGGGTACGGGGTGCGCGAACCGCCGGGCCACGACTGCGGTTAAGGAGGCGGAATTGAATGGCGCCGGCATCGGCGATCTGGCCCATCAGGCCGCCCAAAGCATCGATCTCACGCACAAGGTGCCCCTTGGCGATTCCACCGATCGAGGGATTGCACGACATCTGGGCAACCATAGAGAGGTTGATGCTGAGGAGGGCTGTCCCGGCGCCTATTCTGGCTGCGGCTGCGGCTGCTTCACAGCCGGCATGGCCTCCCCCGATGACGACGACGTCGTAAGATAGATCCTCCATCGCCGATATTATAGGGTGTGTTGCCCAAATGAGCACAACGGCTGAAGCCGAAGCTCGAAACAAGAGGGTGTAAGGGCTGAATCCCTCAACCCGGATAATGCAAACCAGCAAGACAGGAAGGACACTAAGAAAAACCCATTTATCTTAGCCCGCATTTCTCACCAGCTGGCTGCTGCGTCACCGGATGCATCCGCGCCTTCGGCGGCCTTTGCTGGAGTTGGCCAACTCCGATGGACCGTTCAAGCCCGGGCCTGACTACGTTGCGCTCGGTCGGCCTCCTCGACGGACTGTCGAGTACGACTGCGGAGGCCTCGGTCGCGACGCCTTGTGAGGACGTCGCCTCCGTCGCCTCGCTACGCAACCTGGTGAGAAAAGCGGGTTAGTGTTTCTTGGTGCGGTTGGTGGTGGTGACTTCATGAAGCATTCCCGTCTGCCTGCTTTTTGTATAATCCGATTGACATGATCTTCAACAAGAAGAAACGCTTGACCGAGATGGTCAAGGCTGCCGGCTGAGCGTCAAAACTGGCACCGGAGGTGCTGGAACGCGTGCTGGCAAAGATGCCGCCTATTCCTGATGCAAATGTCCTGGTTGGCTTCGAGGCAGCCGACGACGCCGGAGTGTATCGACTGAACGATGAGACGGCGCTGGTCCAAACCGTCGATTTCTTCACTCCTGTGGTTGACGATCCGTTTATCTACGGCCAGATAGCGGCTGCGAATGCACTCAGCGATGTATATGCCATGGGCGGGACGCCTCTTTTCGCCCTTGCAGTCCTTGGTTTCCCCGAAGGTTCTGCTCCCGAAGAGATTCTCACCGATATTGTTCGGGGTGGAACTGAAAAGATGAGAGAAGCGTCGGTTCCTGTGATAGGAGGGCACTCCGTTCAGGACCCGGAGATGAAGTTTGGCTACTGCGTCACGGGAAAGGTGGAGCCGGAGAATGTGGTGACGAATGGGGCCGCGCGTCCAGGGGATGTACTAGTGCTCACCAAGCCGCTTGGGAGTGGGATTATCACAACCGCTCTGAAGTTCGGTAAGGCGACGGGCGAGCAGGTGCAGGCTGCGATTGAAGTAATGCTGGAACTGAATCAAGTCGCCGGCAGCCTGCTGTCAGTCCATGGCGCCCACGCTGCCACCGACATCACGGGATACGGCTTTGCGGGACATGCCTTTGAGATAGCGCGGGCCAGTGGGGTAACTCTGGTTGTTGAGAGCGCAGCGATTCCGATCATTGACGGGACGATCGAGTTGGCGAAAAAGGGTATGCTGCCAGGTGGAATCATGACGAATGAAGCCTATGTCGGAGAAGCGGTTTCATGGCAGGGTGCGACTGAATTGCAGAAACATATCTTCCTTGATCCGCAGACCTCGGGCGGTTTGCTGATCAGTCTCGCAGAGAAGGCTGGAAAGAAACTGCTCAATGAGTTGCGGCAAGCAGGAATCACTGCGCATTGCGTTGGAAAAGTGCTGCCGCGGGAAGAGTTTCTGATCCGCTTTGAATAAATGGTCTTGGGTCTTGGGACCTGCGACTTGGGGCTTGAGCTGGCGGACTGGGGGCTGGGAACTGCGCCCAGACTGGTTGCGCCGCGCCTCCGTGAGCTTCCTCAGTTGCAGGGTTTACCACTAAGACACCAAGGACACAAAAGACATCAGTGGTTGACTATATGCATAGCTTCGGGAAAGGCACATGCTTAGAGGAGGCTCGGGCCTTCTGCACTGCGAATTGGACTTGACAACCCACCTCGGGGAAACGGGAAAATTCTTACAAGACCCAAGACCCAAGACCCAAGACCCAAGACCCAAGACTATTCCGGTCGGATCTTGAGCGAGCGAAGGAATCTCTCGTCCTGCGTTGTGAGCTCAAGTCGGGCCGCAGGAATACACTCCTCCAGCACCCCCTCGCCTTTCTTCCTACTGAAGCCCACGGTGGCCTCGATGATCAGAAAAACGTCGTAGCCGTGCTTACGGATCTCTTGGATGATTTCACTCACCTGGGGCGATTCCGTCAGCGCCCCATTGATAGCCGCTTCAAGCTGCTTCCGGTGTTGTTTGAGTTCGTCATCCAGCATTGATATAAATCCTACGGGTCTGCTACTATCGGCCGGCGGCCCACGGACGAGACGGCTTAAACGAAACGTCCTTCGAGAATGAGCCTCGGTCTTCTAAACCATGATAACAGAGTGCCGCCAGCCGCAGAAACGAAATGGAAAAAGGCCCCAAGAAGCCTTCCAGCCAAGCTCGTGAGGAGGCGAAAAGCACATATCGCCTGGAGGATATCGCTCACCTGAATTACGCTGAGGATTTGGGTGATCCCGGCCGGTTTCCCTTCACCAGGGGAATTCATCCGGAAATGTATCGCCACCGACTTTGGACGATGCGGCAGTATGCCGGTTTCGGCACCGCAGAGGAGTCGAATGAGCGTTACCGGTACCTTCTTTCCCAGGGGACAACCGGACTTTCCGTAGCTTTTGATCTGCCTACTCAGCTTGGCCTCGATTCAGATGATCCGGCGGCAGAAGGAGAAGTGGGCAGAGTCGGAGTCGCGATCGACAGTGTTGAAGACATGGACCGTCTGTTCGACCGGATCCCCCTCGAGAAGATTTCGACTTCGATGACCATTAACGCAACCGCTGCGATCCTTCTGGCTTACTACCTGGTTGTGGCCCGACGAAGGGGCCTCGCCTGGGAAGAGTTGAGGGGAACCGTCCAGAATGACATCCTGAAGGAGTATATAGCCCGGGGAACATATATTTATCCCCCTTCCGAGTCACTCCGTTTGCTGGTTGACCTGATTGAATTCTGTTGCCGGTTCGTGCCTCGATGGAATGCTGTCTCGGTGAGTGGCTACCACATTCGTGAGGCCGGCTCCACGGCTGCTCAGGAAATCGCGTTTACCCTGGGCAACGCGGAAACCTATGTCAGCCAAGCGCTGGAAAGGGGAATGAAGATTGATGATTTTGCTTCCCGGCTTTCTTTCTTCTTCAACGTACACAACAACTTCTTCGAGGAAATAGCGAAGTTTCGGGCCGCCCGTCGGCTTTGGGCGCGGTTGATGAAGCATCGTTACTCTGCACAGGAACCACGTACCCAGATGCTCCGGTTCCATACGCAGACGGCCGGAAGCGCATTGACTGCTCAGCAGCCGGAGAACAACGTCGTGAGGGTCACCTTGCAGGCGCTCGCCGCGGTTCTGGGTGGAACGCAGTCGTTACATACCTGTGCAAAGGACGAAGCACTTTCCCTGCCAACAGAAGAATCGGCGCGACTCGCGCTTAGAACTCAGCAGATCCTGGCGCACGAAAGCGGAGTGCGGGCGACAGCGGACCCGGTTGGCGGCTCATGGTACGTAGAATCTTTGACTGAACGCCTCACTCTGGAGGCTGAAGAATACCTTGAGAAGATACGCTCGATGGGAGGCATGCCGTCAGCAATTCAGAAGGGATATGTACAGAGGGAGATCCAGGAGGCCGCTTACCAGTATCAGCGCAGTCTGGAACAAAGGGAGCGCCTCGTGGTTGGTGTGAACAGCTTCAATGAAGGTAGAGAGAACCGACTCGAAACCTGGCGAGCCGATCCGGAAACCGAGAAAAGAGCGCGCAGGAAATTGTCCGAGCTTCGGGCGAGACGAGATCAAAAACGTGTTGAATCCGCGCTCGAGAAGGTCTGCAAAGCAGCAAACTGTTCGGAGAACCTGCTTCCCGTGATCATCGACGCTTCAGAAGCGCTGGCGACAGTCGGCGAAATCTCAAGTGCACTCCGCCAGGTGTTTGGCGATCACAAAGAGACGGTGGTGATCTAAATGAGTGCCGAGCAGCCTATTCCACTATTGCAGGTCAGGGACCTTTCGGTTTCGTACCTGTCAAACGGAACCGAGAAACTTGTTCTCGAGAAGGTCGATCTGGAAGTCGGGACGGGTGAGACGGTGGGCGTACTTGGTGAGTCAGGGTGCGGGAAGACAACCATGGCGCTCTCTTTACTGAGACTGCTCCCCGCAAATGCGCATGTGCGGAGTGGGCGAATCACTTTTGGCTCGCAAAATCTGCTTGAGCTGGATCGAGATCAGCTGAATCAGGTTCGTGGCCGCGAGATAGGGTTCGTTTTTCAAGAACCGCTGTTGGCCCTGAATCCCCTGATGCGAATCGAGAGCCAGCTTTGCGAAGGGATGCGACATCATTTGCACCTTTCGAAGAATGCAGCGCGGGCTCGGGCGATTAGTCTTCTCGAGAGAGTCGGGATTACAGACGGTCGCTGGTGTTTAGAGGCGTACCCTCATCAGATCTCAGGTGGGATGCGCCAGCGTGTTCTCATTGCTACGGCCCTTTCCTGTGAACCGAAGCTTCTGATTTGTGATGAGCCGAGCAGCTCCTTGGATCGTCCGACACAGCTCAAACTAATGGAGACTTTGGCTCAACTTAAGCAATCGAGAGATTTATCTATCTTATTGATTTCACACGATTTAGACTTAATATCGAGAATTGCCGACAGGACACTTTTCATTGAGGCTGGTGTCTGTAGAGAAAGGACAGGCTGAAATGAGTCGAAAGTGGCGAAGCCAGTCACACCGAGCCTCGCCGGAGTTTACAGCGTGAACCGAGACATTTGCCTTGAAGTGAACAACCTGACGGTTCGTTTTCAGTCTGCGACGGCTGAGGAGATTCGTGCTGTCGATGGAGTTTCCTTCACTGTGAAATCTGGGGAGGTGTTTGGGCTTGTCGGCGAATCGGGCTGTGGAAAAACAACACTGGCACACTGTATCGCTCGGCTTTTGCGGGCGGATTCCGGAAGCATCAGGTTTCAAGGGCTGGATTGGTCCGCTCTCAAGGGAAAAGAGCTTCGTCGTCAGAGGCGACGGATCCAGATGATCTTCCAGGATCCGGCCACGTCGCTCAACCCGCGAATGACGGTAGGCCAACTAGTAGCGGAACCGCTTTGGATTCATAGACTTGGAAACAAAGCTGAGAGATCGTGGAAGGCCGTCGAACTGCTTGAGACGGTGGGCTTGCAGGCCAATGATGCCATAAGAAAACCGGATGAGTTTTCGGGGGGACAGCGGCAGCGTATCGCGATTGCGCGCGCCCTGGCCCTGGAGCCCGAGTTGTTGATAGCCGATGAGCCGGTGTCTTCACTAGATCGGACGGCTCAAGGCGAGATTCTGGAGCTACTTGACAGAATGCAGAGCAAATTCCAGCTCACAACCCTGTTCATTACTCACAATCTCAAGCTGGTCCGGGAATTCTGTCAGAGAGTGGCTGTGATGTTTCATGGCCGTCTCGTCGAAATTGCTGAAACAGAGACACTCTTTGAAGAAGCCGCTCACCCTTACACCAGAGTACTTCTCGGTACCATCGGGCCTGATGTGACAGTCGGATCTGAAGGAGATCGCGGGACAAAGAGCCTCAGAGAGGTGTCCGAAGGTCACTGGGTGGCTATGTGAGTTCATTCGGCGCCGGCTGAACCGTGCTAAGTCGGCCACTCTCACGCACCAGTTCATCACTGCTGATTCTCCCGTCCAGGAGCTGGATAATCCGGTCAGCATGGGTCGCGATATCCGCTTCATGGGTTACCAGGATGATGGTGTTCCCCTCATCGTGGAGTCTTGAAAACAGAGACAGGATCTCGCGACCGGTCTTGGAGTCGAGGTTTCCGGTTGGCTCATCGGCAAGAATGATGGACGGCCCATTCACGAGAGCACGGGCTACAGCTACTCGCTGCCTCTGGCCACCAGACAACTCCGATGGCTTATGGGTCATTCGGTCTTCGAGCTCAACCTGCCGAAGAGTTGCCGTGGCTCGCTTTCGGCGTTCCAGGGCGGGCATTCCAGCATAGATCAGGGGCAGTTCGACGTTTTGCAGGGCCGTGGCCCGAGGGAGTAAGTTGAAGGTCTGGAATACGAAGCCGATTTCACGGTTACGAATGTAAGCGAGCTCATCGTCATCCATATCACTGACCAGCTTTCCGTTCAGGAAATACTGACCTTTTGACGGAGTATCAAGACACCCGATGAGATTCATGAGAGTCGATTTTCCTGATCCCGATGGACCCATAATGGCAACGTATTCGTTGCGCTTGATTTCAAACGAGACTCCGTGAAGTGCATGGATCTGCTCGGAGCCCATTTCATAAGTTTTCCAAAGATCTTCCGTTCGAATCAGTGTTTCAGACACAGCCTAACTCTCCTCTTCCTCCACCTCCACAGAATCGCCGTCGGCAAGTGTACGAAGCGTCTTGTAGCTGCCGGTGACGATGGTGTCGTCGTCTTCCACACCGGCTAGAATCTCGATCTCCTTGTCCCCGGTTATTCCGGTTTCAACTGGGACGAACTCAACCTTCTTTTCAACCAGGCGAAAAACCCCCTCGAACTCTTTCGTTTCAGGTTCCTCAGCGTCGTCGCCCTCACCAGCTTCGGTCTTTTCTTCGTCTGCGTCCTTTTCTTTCCGGATGAGATGCCCTTCCTCATCCACGGGAAATTCTCGAATAGTCAGGGCCTGAATCGGAATGCTCAAGACTTCCTCTCGAACCGCCGTGGTGATCTCACCGGTACAACTAAGTCCGGGCCGCAGCGACTTCGGGGGTTCTACCAGTTGGATTACAACCTTAAAATCCTTGGCCTCCTGCTCTTGCCCGAGCTTCTGAATCGCGGAATTCCCAATTTCGGTGACGGTTCCATCGATGGGGTTATCAGGCAGAGCATCGACTTTAACAACCGCCTTCCGACCCCGCTCGAGATCCACAATGTCGGTTTCGTCCACCTCGACTTCCGCCTCAATAATGGATAGATCCGCAATTATCATCAGCGTAGCGGCAGGATTGTTGAGAGTTCCAGGGACAGCGCGCTCTCCGACTTCGACGTTCATTTGTGTAATAACACCGTCGAGAGGTGTCCGAATTTCAGTCTTGGACAGCATATCTCGGCTTCGCTCAAGCATCGCACGCTGCTGCTCAACTCGGCTCAAGGAGGCCCCGTGGCCTTCATGAGCCTGTTCCACCATTAAGTTGCGCCCTTTGTACTGTGCTTTGGCCTGCAAGAGACGTCCTTCCGAAGTGGCCAGCGTGTTCTCAGCGTTGAGGAGATTGTTCTTTACCGTATCGTATTCATCTCGAGAGATCAGAGTGTCTTCAAACAGGCCTTGCTTTCGTTCGAAGATACTCTGAGCCAAGTCCAGGTTCTTCCGGGCGGTCTCAACTTCGATCTCGGCAACACGGATTGAAGTACGTTCCTGGTCTAAAATCGATTCCTGAACGGCAATTTGAGCCTTCTGACTCCGAACATCGGACATAGCTGAAGCGAGAATAGCTTCCTGGGCCCTAGTATCGTACCTTGTCTGAACGGGGTCGATCTTCAGAAGCAGGTCTCCCTTCTTGACCCGATCCCCTTCCGCGACGAATAGCTCAGTGATCACGCCGCTGATCTCGGCTTGCAGCTCCACGTATTCTTTCGGCTTGATTTCTCCGGTAGCCGAAACGATAGCCACGAGTTCAGCTCTACGTCGGACTTGTCCTGTTTCAACTATAGTGGCGCTCTTTCGGTTGACAGTGACGCTGACCCCGATAATGGTGGCTAGGACAACCACGGCTCCTGCGACGATCAACAGCTTCTTTTTTGTGCTCATTTCTGCCCCATCACTTCTATTAGTACGGATGAGTGTATCCAAAAGTTTCTTGGTCTACCATCATGGGTACGCAATTGCAGCAATCGATATTCACGCGGAGCAGGCAGGGAACCCTCAAGGGACTGTTGCGGAAACCGCAACAGTTCCAATTCCCAAATCCCAAGCACCAATTCCCAAGTAGATCCAAACTCCCTTGCAGGGACCATCTGACCTACTGAAATACAGGCGGTGAAAAAGTCGAGATATTGAGTTCATTGAATCGACCTTGTTTGGTACTTGGGAGTTGGGAGTTGGCCGACACGTCCGAAAGAGGCAGGCTTGGGGGACGTTCCGTTGTACCGTTATAGATTTTCGCGTAGAGTCTTCAGCAAGCATGGGTCAGTTGCACACTTACGACGAAGTTCTGTCTCTATTGCTCCAGAATCTGCCGAGCCCTGCACGTGAGCGGGTGCCCCTTGAAGCGTGTGCCGGCCGGGTCCTGGCGACGGCAGTGGAAGCAGACCTGGATCTGCCCCCGTTTGATCGAGGGGTAATGGATGGATTTGCGGTGCGCAGCGCGGATGTCCAGTCTGTTCCCTGTCGGTTACGCGTCGTCGGAGATGTGGCTGCCGGTGACTCTGCCGAGATAAGCGTTGGCCTAAAGGAAGCGGTCCGAATCATGACGGGAGCCCCGTTACCTCGAGGTGCGGACGCAGTTCAAATGGTTGAAAAGACCGTGCAGGTGGGCGCTGGGCTGGTCGAGATCCTGGAACCGGTACTGTCGGGAGAGAATGTTGCTCGGCGAGCTTCGGAGGTTCAAAAGGGTACGATCGTTCTCCGTCCCGGACAGAGACTGAGCTCGAGTAAGATTGGAGTTCTGGCTGCATTTGGGCAGCACACAGTGGAAGTCTTTCGGCCACCACGAGCTGTGATCATTCCGACTGGCACCGAGTTGGTTGACGTTCGTGAAATTCCCGGTCCCGGTGAGATCAGGAACTCAAACGCCTATATGCTCAAAGCCCAGTGTGCCGCGCTGGGTGTCGATGCTGACGTCACGCAGCCCCTGGGCGACGATCGTGAACGAACGGCCGCAGTTTTTGAGGAGTTTAGGAGCGTAGACCTATTGATCTTCAGCGGAGGCGTGTCGATGGGTGACCGCGACTACGTCCACATGGTCATTAAGGATTCTGACGCGCGAGTTGTTTTTCACAAGGCTGCAATCAAACCGGGAAAGCCGATTCTCTTTGCGCGAAGGGCTAACCAGGTCATCCTTGGCCTGCCTGGTAACCCCGTTTCATCTTTTGTGACTTTTGAATTGTTTGTGCGGCCCGCAGCGCGGGTTCTTTCCGGCTGGGAGCAGGGTGGATTGCCAAGGGTTACGGCACGACTGGAAGCCGCGGTCCGACACAAGCCGGGACGGCTCTTTTTCCAGCCCGCCTCGCTGCGCTTTGAAGGACCCGGGTTCGCCGTCACTCCCATAGAAACAAAGGGCTCAGCCGATATGGTAGCGTTCTGCGAGGCCAACTCCCTTCTCATCGTTCCCGCCGAGGTGACGCATTTGGAAGTAGGGAGGACGGTCGAAGTGATGCTCTTGGAAACATTTTGGGAAGAAGGTTTCGAGAATGAAGTTTACGCATCTTGACAAGCGTGGCCGAGCAAAAATGGTGGATGTTGGATCTAAGCCTCCTGTGACGCGCGAGGCGGTCGCCGAGGGCAAGGTCTTCATTTCTCCGGAGACCGCGCGGGCGGTTGAGAAGGCAGGCCTTCCCAAAGGGAACCCCTTCGAAGTGGCCCGGATTGCAGGGATACAGGCGGCCAAGCGTACGGCAGAGTTGATCCCACTTTGTCACAACATAGGGTTGGATTTCGTGGATGTGGATATCGACCTGAAAGAGGACCACTTCCATATCTCTTCCTGTGCCCGGTGTCGCGATGTGACGGGAGTTGAAATGGAGGCTCTGACAGCGGTTGCGGTCACTGCTCTGACGCTCTACGACATGTGCAAAGCGGCAGACAAGAAGATGCGGCTCGGGGAGATCCGCCTTGTTCGCAAAGAAAAGCGCGAGCTGTCCGGTGAGTAGGCCTTTTGGTTTTGGGTCTTAAAGGAGGAGAGAGCCCGCAGCCGAGTTGAGGCTACGCTATAATGGAGAGGTGCTGTTGGCTCCGCTTCTACTTCTGATATCTCTATTCCTGCCCTTCGTACCACAGGACCAGGGCAATCCTCCTTCCGAGCAGGCTGACACTCCCTCGGAGCAGGGTGAGGTTCCGTCCGAGTCGCCTGACACTCCTTCGGACGAGACCAGGGATGAAGGCTTTCGTATCGGCGTTGCCGTAGACCAGGTTTTTCTGTCAGTCAGCGCTCGTGCCGTCAGAGGCGGCTTCGTCAAGAATTTGACTCGTGAAGATTTCAGGGTTTATGAGAATGAACGACTGCAGGAGATTGTCAACTTCTACAGTGAAAGGGTTCCCGTTCGGGTTGTCCTGTTGATCGATGCCAGCGGAAGCACGCGACACAGCCAGGCAGAAATACGCCGGGCGGCACTTCGCTTCGTCGAGAGCCTCGGCGAAGAGGACGAGTTTGCTGTTATTACCTTTAATCATCAACCGCGATTGATCCTGAACTGGAGCGGTGAGCTTGAACGAGTCAAGACCGCACTGGAGACTGTCTACGCACGGGGCAACACTGTCTTGAATGACGCCCTCTACGTCACCTTTGACGACCTACTAGATGGAGTTCTGGGCAAGTCGGCAGTCATCCTGCTGACAGACGGCATTGACACCGGGAGCATGGTTAGTTTCGAAGAATCGATGGACCTTGCCTTTCGGTCGGGGGCAATCGTCTACGTGGTATCGAAACTGGAGGAGTACTGGGCCAGCGCGATTGGCTACCGCCAGCAGCTCCAGTCCCAATCCCGCATGATCCCGAAGGAGCTGAGTGACAGCTACATACTGGAGCAGAAGCGGGCATTGAGCAGGCTTGCGAATCTGACCGGAGGTGCCGTTTTAGACACGAGAGCCTTCTCCGATCTGACAGATGTCTATGCCCAGGTTGCCGAAGAACTGAAAAATCAATATTACGTGTCGTATATTCCGACGAATCAGGCGAAGGATGGAACCTGGCGCGAGATCCGGGTCGAGGTTAGCCGCGGCGGAGTGGCCGTGGCCACCCGAAGAGGCTATTTCGCGGATGGATTCGTACCTCCTGCGAATTAGGAACTGGGGGCCGGTGATCGATAATCGGTGATCGGGGTGCAACCGGGGACATAGGTACCAAGAGCGGTTACCACCAAGGACACCAGGCAAATACGTGGTCTACTCACCCTGTTTACCGATAACGGATAACCGCTAACCCGTTCGTCGTTCGACATTTGACATTTGACATTTGACATTTGACATTTGACATTTGACATTCACCCCCAGCCCCCAGAAACCACTCTCTTGCTAATATAGGACTAAATTGGTACTATTTAATATCCGCTGGAGCTGAAGATGATTCGAATGAGCAAACTTGCAGATTATGGACTGGTGTTGATGACGCAGTTCCTGCGCAACTCTCGGGCTGAAGAGAACCTGAGCGCGAGACAGTTGGCGGCCGAAACAAACCTGCCGCTACCCGTCGTGAGCAAGGTACTGAAAGCGTTGAGCCGGGAGGGTCTGCTGATTTCACACCGAGGTGCCGGAGGCGGCTACAGCTTGGCCAGGCAGCCCGAGCGGATCTCAGTCGGGGAAGTGTTGACTGCGGTTGAAGGCCCGATAGCCATGACCGAATGCATCGAAAACGAGGGCGGTTGCAGGCGGGAAGCGCTGTGTCCTGTTCGTACGAATTGGGAGCGCATCAACCACGCGGTGAAGGAAGTTCTCGATGCCATCACGCTTGACGACATGATGGGACCGTTACCTGACCACCTGGTCATGCTGGGTGGAGTTCGGGTGGGAACGGTCGATGGTTTGGGAGTTGGAAGCGCCGGCTCGGTTGACCGAACGGCGTCGGAATACAAGAGAGGAAACGGTTATGTCGACTGAGACAGATGAACTACAGAAACTAGCGGATGAGGAATACAAATACGGATTTGTTACCGACATAGAGTCCGAGGCTCTTCCGCCCGGCTTGTCCGAAGATGTGATCCGTTTGATTTCATCTAAGAAGCGAGAGCCGGAGTGGATGTTGGAATGGCGGTTGAAGGCCTACCACCAGTGGATGAAGATGAAAGAGCCCGATTGGGCCTTTGTCACCTACCCCAAGATCGATTATCAGGACATTGTCTACTATTCGGCCCCGAAGTCGAAAAGCGATGGTCCTCAGAGTCTGGACGAGATCGATCCGGAGCTACTTGAAACGTACAAGAAGCTCGGGATACCGCTTGAGGAGCAGGAAGTTCTGGCCGGTGTCGCAGTTGACGCGGTCTTTGACAGCGTTTCGGTCGCGACGACCTTTCGCGAGAAGTTGGGCGAGCAGGGAATTATTTTTTGTCCGATGAGTGAGGCACTTCAAGAACACCCGGATCTGGTTCGAAAGTATCTGGGCTCGGTGGTTCCCTATTCCGACAATTTCTTTGCGGCTCTGAACTCGGCGGTATTCAGCGACGGTTCGTTTTGTTACATCCCGAAAGGCGTCCGCTGCCCCATGGAACTGTCAACCTATTTTCGGATAAATGCTGCGAAGACCGGACAGTTTGAGAGAACCCTGATCGTGGCAGACGAGGGAAGCTATGTGAGCTACCTCGAAGGTTGTACCGCCCCCATGCGCGATGAGAACCAGCTCCACGCAGCAGTTGTCGAATTGGTTGCCCTCAAGGACGCTACCATAAAGTACTCGACGATCCAGAACTGGTATCCGGGAGACGACGAAGGAGTAGGCGGAATCTACAATTTCGTCACCAAGCGCGGCAAGTGCCTGGGGGCTAACTCGCGGATTTCCTGGACGCAAGTCGAAACGGGTTCAGCCATTACGTGGAAGTACCCGAGCTGTATCCTGATCGGTGACAATTCCAAGGGTGAATTTTACTCGGTTGCTTTGACCAAGAAGCGACAGCAGGCCGACACCGGGACGAAGATGATCCATATCGGCAAGAACACCCGGAGCAATATTGTCTCGAAGGGAATATCTGCCGGACATGGTCAGAACACGTACCGTGGACTGGGCAAAATCAACAAGAACGCCAAGAACGCGCGTAACTACACACAATGCGACTCAATGTTGATAGGGAGCGAGTGCGGCGCCCACACGTTTCCTTATATTGAGATCGGGAACAGCACAGCACACATGGAGCACGAGGCTTCAACGTCAAAAATCGGAGAGGACCAGATTTTCTATTGTCAGCAGCGCGGGCTTTCTGCGGAAGATGCTGTTTCGATGATCGTAAACGGTTTTTGTAAAGAGGTTTTCAAAGAACTTCCCATGGAGTTTGCTGTGGAGGCCCAGAAGCTTCTCGCCGTGAACCTCGAGGGAAGTGTGGGTTAATAAGGAGTTTAGGACAAATGCTGGAAATCAGAAACTTGCACGTAAGTGCCGAAGGAAAGGAAATCCTCAGAGGGATTGATCTCAAGGTCAACCCTGGCGAGGTTCATTCGATAATGGGTCCAAATGGATCCGGAAAAAGCACCCTGGCCCATGTGCTTTCTGGAAGAGAGGGCTATGAAATCACCGCCGGTGAGGTCGATTTCAAAGGCCAGGACCTTTTGGATATGAAACCGGAAGAGCGGGCTAGAGAAGGCGTGTTTCTCGCGTTTCAGTATCCCGTCGAGATCCCGGGTGTCAACAATACCTATTTTCTTCGAGCCGCGCTGAACGCGATTCGAAGGCATCGGGGTGAGGAGGAACTGGATGCTATGGAGTTCCTCCGGCTCGCACGATCCAAAGCGAAGCTACTGAAGATGGACCAGAGTCTGCTGTCTCGGCCGGTTAATGAAGGCTTTTCGGGCGGCGAAAAGAAGCGGAACGAGATTTTCCAGATGTCGATTCTGGAGCCGACGCTCGGAATTCTTGATGAAACCGACTCCGGCCTGGATATTGATGCTCTCAAAATCGTTTCGGAGGGCGTCAATGCGCTTCGAAGTCCGGAGCGGGCTTTCGTGATTGTGACGCACTATCAGAGGCTGCTCGAGTACATCGTGCCTGATTTTGTACATGTGTTGGATCGGGGAAGAATCGTAAAGTCCGGCGACAAGACATTGGCGCTCGAGCTGGAAAAGAGAGGATATTCCTGGTTGCGCGAAGAGGCTGGCGAAGCACAGCCCGTCGCTTAGTGAACGGTGGAAAGGGATTGATCGATGACGGAAGCAGTGCTTGAGACAAAGAAAAATGCCGCAATGAAGCTGGCTGGCTTGGCGCGACGTGAGGCAAATGGCGAGCCTGACTGGTTACTCGACCTACGTGGTAAAGCTCTTGACCAGTTCCAAGTGAAAGGTTTGCCGGACCGCAAAGTCGAGGCTTGGAGAGATACCGATTTAGGCAGACTTAAGGCAATGGATTTCCAGTCTTCTACCCGGGAGAGTGATTTCGGCGGTGTCGAGAGGTTGGAAGATCTTCGTTTCGCTTCACTGGATTGTCCACGCCTGGTGTTTGTGAACGGTCGGTTTTCGACAGAGCTGTCAAGCGATGCCGATTCCCTCGGCGGCGTGACATTGGGAGGAATCGCCAAGCAGGCGGACGCAAACGGGAGCGTGAGAGCACACTTGGGAGAACTTTCCAAGTGGCAGGACAATGCCTTTGACGCTTTGAACTTGGCGATGTTCGAGGACGGTGCCTTGATTGAGGTTCAGGGGGGGATAGAGGTCGAGAAGCCAATACACGTCGTCTTCGTCAACCTGTCGAATGGTCAGAATGGCCCGTTTGTCGTCAACCCTCGGGTTCTCGTGGTTGCCGGCGAGAGTAGCAAGGTGAGCATCATTGAGAGCCATCTCGGATCGGGTGAGGGAAGCTATTTTTCGAACGCTGTCACGGAGATAGTGACAGGCGACAACGCGACGGTCGATCATTACAAAGTCCAGCTGGAATTGGAATCGGCTGTTCACATCAGCAGCCTGGGAAGTGTCCAGGAAAGAGATTCAAATTTGCGCACTACGGTGATCACGCTGGGCGGCGGCCTGGTCCGAAACGAAATCAATTCGGTTTTTGCCGGCGAAGGCGGTTGGTCTGAACTGAACGGGCTGTATCTGGTGGACGAAGATCATCACGTTGACAACTTCACCCGGATTGGTCACGAGAAAGCGCACTGTGATAGCAGAGAAATGTACCGGGGAATACTTGCAGATTCGGCAAGGGCAGTATTTCGCGGACGAATTGTTGTGTCCGAAGGAGCGCAGCAGACCGACTCAAAGCAGACGAACAACAACCTGCTGCTTTCGGATCGGGCCTTGGTGAACACGAAGCCGCAGTTGGAAATCTATGCTGATGACGTCAAGTGCACGCACGGAGCCACAGTCGGCCAGCTTGACGATGACGCGGTCTTCTATCTGCAGACAAGAGGGATTTCAAAGGAAGACGCCCGAGTGATGTTGATTTATGCCTTTGCCGGCGAGGTTGTTAACCGTGTGGGCGTCGAACGCTTGCGTGAGGAGCTCGACAGTCACCTTCTGAAATGGCTGCCGAGGTGCGTTTGAACGAGTCAGACCGTAAGACGAGGAGAGTTTCTATCAATGGGTAATGCGATGCAGGAGTATTTACCGGAGCAAGACAAGTTGAGTGGACCTCGGGCTTTTGATGTGGAGTCGGTGCGCCGTGACTTCCCGATTCTTGCAGAGCGTGTCCACGGCAAGCCCCTGATCTACCTGGACAATGCCGCCACAACGCAGAAACCACGGTCGGTGATCGAATCGATCAGCCGATTCTATGAATCCCAGAATTCGAATGTTCACCGCGGCGTTCATTACCTCAGCCAGACGGCAACAGAGGCGTTTGAGGGAAGCCGCAGGAAGATCCAAAGATTCTTGAATGCCCGGAGCTCCAGTGAAATCATCTTTGTACGAGGAGCGACCGAGGCCATCAACTTGGTGGCCCAAAGCTATGGGAGGGATCGGGTCGGCCCCGGAGACGAGATTCTGATCTCCGCAATGGAGCACCATTCAAATATCGTTCCCTGGCAGATTCTCTGCCAGCAGACGGGTGCGAGCCTGAAGGTCATTCCCATGAATGACGACGGAGAGCTCCTGCTTGATGAGTTCGATAAGTTGGTGGGTCCCAAGACGCGATTGCTGTCCGTTATCTACGTTTCCAATTCGTTGGGGACGGTCAATCTAGTTTCAGAGATGATCGAGCTGGCTCACTCGCGTGGAGTTCCGGTCATGCTGGACGCGGCCCAGGCCATGCCCCACCTGAGCGTTGATGTGCAGAAACTGGATGTCGATTTCCTCGCTTTGTCGGGACACAAGGTTTTCGGTCCTACTGGAATCGGTGTACTTTTTGGCAAGGCCGATCTGTTAGAGTCAATGTCTCCTTACCAGGGTGGGGGCGACATGATCAGCTCAGTCACATTTGAGAAGACGACCTACAATACGCTCCCTTACAAGTTCGAGGCCGGAACGCCCAATATTGCAGGGGCGATCGGTTTGGGTGTCGCCGTCGATTATGTCTCCGAAATCGGTTTCGATCAGATAGAAGCCTATGAAGGGGAGCTGCTTTCCTACGCGACGTCAGCCCTTTCGGAAATCCCGGAAGTAAAGATAATCGGAAACGCTAAGGAAAAGGCAAGCGTGGTATCCTTCGCCCTGGAAGGGATTCACCCGCATGACATTGGGACCATTCTGGATCAGGCGGGGGTGGCGATTCGGACCGGGCACCATTGTGCCCAGCCGGTGATGGCTTTCTATGGAGTGCCGGCGACAGCAAGGGCTTCGCTGGCGTTTTACAATACGGCTTGGGAAATCGACGCTCTGGTTGGTGCGATTCATTCCGTTCTAAAGGTGTTTCGTTGAAATGAGTTTTCTCAGCGATCTTTATCAAGAAGTTATCCTTGACCACAACCGTCGGCCACGTAACTTCGGTGAATTGAACGATGCTAATGGGATGGCCGAGGGCTTTAATCCTCTCTGCGGAGACAAGGTCAAAGTCTATTTGAAGACTGAAAATGGGGTGATTCAAGATGTCACCTTCCAGGGCGCAGGTTGTGCCATCTCGACAGCTTCCGCATCGATCATGACGGAGGCGATGAAGGGCAAAACGCTGGACGAGGCACGCGCGACGTTTGCAAAGTTCCACGATATGGTAACGGGAAAGCTGGAGTTTGATCCGGACGACGAAGAGTTGCAAAGACTGGAAGTGTTCCACCGGCTCAGCGAGTATCCGGTTCGAGTGAAGTGTGCAACCCTGGTCTGGCATGCTCTGATGGCAGCCCTGGAGGACCAGGCGCAGGCCATCTCAACCGAATAGACATCAACCCTGGCGAGATCCTTCTAAACGAGATCCGGTCCCCTTCAGAGAGAACGAGACGCGAGAATATTAAATGTCAAACGAAGACAGAAGCCTGAGAGACGAGATCATTGAATCTCTAAAGACCGTGTACGATCCGGAGATTCCGGTAGATATCTATGAGTTAGGCCTGATCTACGATCTTGCGGTTGACCCTTCGGGGCAGGTGAACATCAAGATGACGCTCACTTCCCCGGCGTGCCCCGTAGCGGGCTCCTTGCCGGGTGAGGTCGAGGCGAAGGCGGCATCCGTTCCTGGCGTCAGCAGCGTGGATTTAGAATTGGTTTGGGATCCGCCCTGGACAATGGAAATGATGTCAGAAGCAGCCAAGCTTGAACTCGACTTTCTTTGATGAGAAGAAACGCAACCGTAGGAGTGGTTCTTGTAGCGTTGCTGGGCGCTTCCATCTATTTCCTCTCCGACAATCCCAAGGTACGGTCGCTTTTCGAATCCGGCCCCCCTCGTGAGGACCCGCTTGGCTATCTGGACCGCCTTCCGGAGCCGAAGGTGCCCCCGCCTCCTGTGGAGCGCAAGCCGCCACGAAAACCAGCAGAGCCGGTAGCCGAATCGGAACCGGAAAGTGAGCCGGAAGCGATCCAGAACATGGTGCCGAATCAGGAAGTCGGGCGAATTCTGATGCAGATTCTTGCCGCCAAGAAGTTAGCCGATGGAATTGCCCTTTCGGTTACCGACCAGGCTGTGGTGATCTACGGCGAGGTGTCGTCCGCTGCCAAGCTGGATGCCATCGTGGCGATCGTTGAGCAAGGACGAGAGAGTCGTAAGGTTGATGCCTCGCATGTCACCGTTGCTTCGGGGGAGTGACAGGTAATCGGTAATCGGTAATCAGTGACCGGTTCGCGGTCAACCACGAAGTCACGAAAGCACGAGAAGAATGATTGCATTGTGTTTTAGTGCTTTAGTGGTTAAACTTCCATTCGAAAATCGAAAATCGAAAATCCCCTCAGAATCCTCCGCCACCACCGCCGCCAAAGCCGCCCCCACTGAAACCGCCTCCGCCGCTGAATCCGCTTCCACCGCTAGATCTCGGAGAGGAAGCGAAGGCTGCACCGGTCCGGGTCGCCAGTTGGCCCAAACTCGCTGTCAGTACCCGGGAGTTGAAGGGTCGGTGCGCGGTTGTGGAATACCACTCGGGTTGCTCGCTGTAGAGACTCTCGAAGGCAGCTGCCCACTTCTCTTCAACGCCCAGAGCCATCGCGTAGGGAAGGTACTTTTCGAACATCTCCGGACCGGTGATGAGGCGTTGGTAGCGGTCGCTTTCGACCTTGCCGAGGAATTCCTCGAAGCCAAGGACTTGCTCGAGCACCCGAGTGCCGGTTCTGGTGCGGGCCGGCATGAACCAACCGAAGGCTCCGGTGATGAGTGCAGTCGCAATTCCTGCGAGGACAGCTTTGACGGGATCGATCTCAAAGAGGGCAGCTGCACCGGCCCCAAGGGCTGTGGTCGCGACGCCGATAATAACCGCGATTACCATATAGAGGGTCCTTACCTTGTCCGGCCGCTTCAGGTACAGCTGGAGCCGGATCAGTTCATCGAAGATGTCGTCGCGAATCTTGGGGAGTTCTTTGTAGAACTTCTTCTCCAGTGAGGAGAGGCTGGTGATTTCGGCCTGCCCCCCGTCGAAGATGCCTTCCAGGATTCGCCGTTCGTACGGTTTGAGCTGCTGCCAGTCGGAGGGCTGCTTTATCCGTACGAACCGGTAGCTTTGATGTGACTAAAGTCCCAGCAACTGATCCTCCTCGAACTCTTCGATTCGGAGGTACCCACGCACGGCAAGATCCACAAGCGAGGCAGTGAGATCGCGCATGTGGGGGTAGTTGTCGAGCAGCGTTCCTGCTGCAGCTGGTGTGAGGTCCGGAGG